>NZ_JBHXEM010000052.1:0-37220 GCF_042724755.1 Kitasatospora sp. NPDC127067
CTCGGGGTGCCCAGGGCGTACCAGTACCAGGTCACCGTGTAGTCGCGCAGCGCGAGGAGCTCCACCTGCACGGTGTCCCCCACGTGCGCCTGGACGGTCGATCCGCCGTCCGCGCGGGAGATGGTGACGGTGGCGGGCGCGGGGTCGGGGGCCGCGGCGGCCCCGGACGCCGCAGACGCCGCAGACGCCGCAGACGCCGCGGGTGCGGCGGGTGCGGCGCTCAGCGTCAGGGCGAGGGCGGCGGCGGGCACGGCGAGCAGTCTCAGGGCGTTCACGGCACTCCCGGTACTCGGAGGATCGGCGCTCGGAGCCTCCCGTCTACCGGTCGCCCGTGCCGCCTGACAACGGTCTCCGGCCACCGCCGGGTGAAGCTGCGTCGATCGGACGCCCCCGCCGACCGTCGATCGCCGTAGCGGCCCTCCTCCGCCGCCGGGGAACACGCCCTGGCGTCGCAGGCCCGGCGAAGATCCACAAGGCGCGGCCTGAAGCCCTCCAGTCATTCGAGCACATGTTCGAATCGAGGCGCTACGCTGACCCCATGCACGGCACCGTCCACCTCCAGCCCTCGCTGTTCGACGACGCGGACCGCGGCGGCCTCCGCCTCGGCCCGCTCACCGGCCTGCGGCAGCAGCCGCTCGGCGACGGCGCCTGGCTGGACCTGCTCCCGGGCTGGCTGCACGGAGCCGACGAGCTGTTCGAACAGCTGGCCTCCGAGGTGCCGTGGCGGGCCGAGCGGCGCGAGATGTACGAACGGACAGTCGACGTCCCGCGCCTGCTGGCCTCCTACCCGGCACAGGCCGAACCGCCGCACCCGGTGCTCGGCCTGGCCCGGACAGCGCTGAGCCGGCACTACGCCCAGGAGCTGGGCGAGCCGTTCCGCACCCTCGGCCTGTGCTACTACCGGGACGGCCGGGACAGCGTGGCCTGGCACGGCGACCGGATCGGGCGCGGCGCCCGCGAGGACACCATGGTGGCGATCCTCTCCGTCGGCGAGCCGCGCACCCTGGCGCTGCGGCCCCGCTCCGGCGGCGGGCCGGTCGTCCGCCACCAGCTCGGCCACGGGGACCTGGTCGTGATGGGCGGCTCCTGCCAGCGCACCTGGGAGCACGCGATCCCCAAGACGGCCCGCCCGGTGGGCCCGCGGATCAGCATCCAGTTCCGGCCGCACGGAGTGTCCTGATCCCCCGCTTGCCGCGCACCCGCCGGGCGCGGAGGCTGGCGGGTGGGGCCGGTGGCGCCGAACACCGAACGCCGGGCACCGGGCACCGGGCACCGGGCACCGGGCCCGCCAGGAGGGTCGCATGCCGAAACCGGGCAACTACCGCGCCGGGGTGCCGTGCTGGGTCGTTCTCACCACGCCGGACACCGCACGGGCAGAAGCCTTCTACGGCGCGCTGTTCGACTGGGAGTTCGTTCCGACCGGCCCCGCCGAGGCGGTTGCCACCCGGTACGGCGCCCAGGTCGCGGCCGTCGAACGGGCCCGGCCGACCGACCCGCCAGCCACCTGGACCACCTTCCTCGCCTGCCCCGATCCGTCGCGCACCCTCGCCGCGGTCCGGGCCGCCGGCGGCCGCCTCGCCCGTGAGCCGTACGAGGTGCCCGAGCAGGGCCGCGCCGCGCTCGCCGTCGACCCGCTCGGCGCCCGCTTCGGACTCTGGCAGGCCGGCACCATCGACGGCGCCGGCCTGGTCGACGAACCGGGCGCGCTCGCCTGGAACGAGCACCTCTCCCCCGACCCCGACGCCGCCCGGGCCTTCTACCACCGGGTCCTCGGCTACGGGTACGACCGGCCACGGGAGGGACACACCCTCGCCCGGGTGGCCGGCCTGCCCGCGTGCAGCATCGGCCCCGCCGGCCCGGGCGCGGAGGCGCGCTGGCTGGTCCACTTCGCGACCGGGGACACCGACCGTACGGCCGACCGGCTGCGCGCCCTCGGCGGCACGGTCGTCACCGGTCCGGCGCCGGCGCCGTTCGGCCGCACCGCGCTGGTCCGGGACGACGCCGGCGCGGAGTTCGTGCTGGTCGCCGTCCCGACCCGGGACTCCGCGGCGGCGGCCTGAGCCCGCCCCGGCCGAACCCGCCACCGATCCACCCGTCCGCGCACCCGCACACGGACCCGGAGCGCCGCCTCCCGACCGTCAAGTTGCCTTCCTGGCAAGACCGTTCGGCACACTCACCGGGCGCCCGAGGACGACCGACCCGCCGAACCCACTGTCCGTTGCGACCGCTACCGTGCTGCCATGAGTTCCTTCCTGCGCGCGTACCTGGTCGACCCCGCGGAGCTCCGTGTCCGCGTCGGCAGCGGCAACGACGGGGCGCTCGACGAGGCCCTCGCATACTTCGGCCCGTCCCTGGACAGGTCCGACGAGCACTTCGCCGACGAGATCGCGCAGGGCGCGCCGACCGCCCTGGAGGCGCTGCGCGCCGTGGTGCACGGCGGCCCCTTCTCCGCGGACGCGAACCACGCCTTCCAGTACGGCTACGCGTACCGGCGGCTGTGCTGGCTCGTCGGGCAGCCCCTGGAGGTCGACTCCTTCGGACCGTTCCGGGGCAACTGGCTGGAGGTGGTCGACGACGGCCTGAAGGCGTACGGGATCACGGCCGTCTCGGTCGCGGACTTCCAGTACGGCGGCGGCCTTCCGGCCGAACTGCCGTCCTGCGACGTGCCGTCCTGCAGCACCTGGCCGGCCGAGGACTGCCGGAGGGCACTGGAGCAGTTCGAACGGGCCGAGCGTGAGGGCCGCACCCCGGCGCCGGAGCGCGAGGTGGCCGAGGCCGTCGCGGAGGTCGTCGGCTGGCTCCGGCTCGCGCAGCGCCGGAAGGGTGCCGACGTCGTCGGCTTCGTCTCCTGAACCGCCCGGCCTCATCAGCCGCTCGACTCCTGAGTGGCTCGGGCCCGGACGGCCGAGGGAGTCCCGCCGTCGGCGGGACTCCCGGCTGCGCGGCCTCGGCGGACGTCAGTCCTTCACCGCGCCGGCCAGTCCGGAGACCAGCTTGCGCTGCACCGCGATGAAGAAGATCAGCACCGGCACGGTCATCAGCGTGGACGCCGCCATGATGCCGCCCCAGTCGTTCTCGTCCGGTTTGAAGAAGACCAGCAGCGCCGAGGGCAGCGTCTGGTTCTGGGTGGCGCTGATGATGAAGGTCTTGGCGAAGACGAAGTCGTTCCACGCCGCGATGAAGGAGAACACGCTGGTCGCGGCGAGTCCCGGCGCCACCAGCGGCAGCAGGATCCGCCACAGGATGCGGGTCCGGCTCGCCCCGTCGATCTGCGCCGCCTCCTCGATCGAGACCGGGACGGCCGCGACGAAGCCGCGCATCATCCAGATCCCGAACGGCAGCGAGAACGCCAGCTGCACCAGGACCAGCGAGGCGAGGGTGTTCAGCCCCACGCCCGGGGCGAACCGCCCGGCGTCGCGGAACATGAAGAACAGCGGGATGGTCAGCGCCTCGACCGGGATCATCTGGGCGATCAGGAACATCACCATGATGGTGGTCCGGAACTTGAAGCGGAACCTGGTCACGGCCACCGCCGCCAGGAAGACCACGATCGCCGACAGCACCACCACCGACAGCGCGACCACCAGGCTGTTCACGAAGTAGCGGCCGAATCCGTCGACGCTGAGCACCTGCCGGAAGCTCTCCAGCGTGGGGTGGGCGGTCCACGGCCTGGGGTCGAGGGACTGGATCTCGCCCTTGGGCTTGAAGGCCGAGAGCACCATCCAGAAGATCGGGAACGCGGTGACCACGGCCAGCACGATCGCACCGGTGTTGGCGGCCAGCCGCCAGCGGCCCCGGGCGTTCCGGCCGCGGGCGTTGCCGGCCGGCTTCACGGCGGCCGGCTTCACGGCGGCCGGGGAGGAGTTCGCCGGGCTCACAGTTCGTTCCCCGTCCGTCGCAGCGTGCGGATGTACAGGACCGTCGGGATCACCAGGATCAGCAGCATGATCACGCCGATCGCCGCGCCCAGCCCGTACTGCGAGGAGGCGAACGCCTTCTGGTACGCGTACACGTTGAGCACCAGGTTCTGGCCGGCGATGCCGCCGCCCTCGGTCATCACATAGATCTGGGTGAAGACTTTGAAGTCCCAGATCACCGACTGGATGACCACGATGGTCAGGATCGGCCGCAGCATCGGCGCGGTGATCCGGCGGAAGGTGGTCCAGGTGTTGGCGCCGTCCAGGGCGGCCGCCTCCATGATCTCCTCCGGGATCGCCCGGATGCCCGCGTAGAGGGTGACCATCACGAACGGGTAGGAGTGCCACACCACCACGGCACCGACGATCAGGAACGCCGTCCACTTGTCGTAGAACCAGTTGAACTCGTGGAAGCCGGAGAGCCCGAGCCCCTCCAGGGTGTGGTTGACCAGACCGAGGTTGGTGTCGAACAGGAAGCTCCACACCGTCGAACCGGTCATCGCCGGCGCCGCCCAGGCGGCCATCGCCGCGGTGGTCAGCACCAGCCGCGGCCACCGGCCGACCTTGGTGAGCAGCACCGCGAGGGTGGCGCCGACGGCCAGGGTGGCGACCACGCAGAACGCGGCGAAGCCGATGGTCTGGAACAGCACCGTCCAGAACTGCTCGTCCTCCAGGATCTTCGTGTAGTTGCCGAAGCCGACGAAGGAGGTCGGGACGCCGCCGGAGGCCTGGGCCTGCCCGAAGTCGAGGACGGACAGCAGGCCCAGCTGGTAGATCGGGTAGGCGACCAGCGGAATCAGGATGACCGCGGCCGGCAGGAGCAGCAGCAGCGGGGGCCGCCGGCGCCGACCGCCCGGGGGTGCGGCCGGCGCCTTTCCCCCACGGCGCCTCTGCGGGGAAGGCGGCGCCGGGGCGGTCGAGGTGGATACGGACACGTGCGGGACCTGCTCTCTGAGACGAACCGGGAGGGGGGCCGTCCGTGCGCGGCCGGTGGCCGACGGTGCGGTGCCGGTGGCTCGGGGCCGGCGGCGGCGCGCCGCCGCCGGCGGCCGGCCGTCAGTGCGCGGCGAAGGCCGAGGAGATCTGCGCGGCGGCGTCGGCCGAGGCCTTGGCCACGTCCGCCTTACCGGTGACGACCTGCTGGAGCATCGTCGGGATCACCGACTGGGCGTCGATCTGCGCCCACGCCTGGTCGAGCGGGACGAACCTGGTGCCGGCCGCGATGGTGTCGGTGAAGGGCTTCAGGAACGCGTCCTTCGCCGCCACCTTGCCGCTGACGGACTTGAGCGTCGGCAGGTTGCCCATCGCGTCGTACATCTGCTCCTGGTACGCGGGGCTCGCCAGCAGCTCGGCGAACTCGACGGCCAGCGTGCGGTGCTTGGCCGCCTTCATCACGCCCAGGTTGTTGCCGCCGGCGAAGGCCGGGGCGATCGAGCCGGGCTTCTCGCCGGGCAGCGGCACCACGCCGTACTTGCCCTTGACCGCGCCCGCGTCCACCTTGCCGCGGTTGGAGTTGAGCAGCACCGCCATCGCCGACTTGCCGGCCGCGAACAGGTCCACGGTCTTGCCACCGGTCAGGTCTGCGCACTGCTGGGCGGGGCAGCCGTCCGCGCCGAACAGGTCGGTGTAGCGCTTGATCCCGGCCTGCGAGGCGGGCGAGGCGATCGCCGCCTTGAACGCGGCGCCGTCCTTGGCGGCGATGTCACCGCCCGCGTCCCAGACGAAGGGCAGCGCGGCGAAGGTGTACTTGCCGCCGACGGCGATGCCGAAGGTGTCCGGGTGCGCGGCGTGGATCTTCTGGTTGGCGGCGACCAGCTCGGCGTACGAGGTCGGCGGGGTGAGGCCGGCCTCGGTGAACAGGTCGGTGCGGTAGTACAGCGCGCGCACGCCGACCCACCAGGGCAGGCCGTAGGTCTTGCCGTCCACCACGGCGGTCTTGGCGATCGCCGGGTCGAGGTCGCCCTTGTCCTGCCACTTGTCCAGGTCGGCGGTGATGTCGGCGAGGCCGCCGGCGGCGACGTAGCCGGGCAGGTCGGTGTTGCCGAACTCGACCAGGTCGGGGGCGCTGTTCGGGTCGTTGAAGGCGCCCTTCATCTTGGCGGCGCGGGCCGAGGCGTCGGTGTCGATGTAGCTGACGTTGACGGTGGCGCCCTGGTGAGAGGCCTGGAACTCGGCCACGGCCTTGGAGATCACGGCCTCCTTGGCCGCGTTGCCGGCCTCGTTGTACAGCCAGACCTGCACGGTGCCGGTCCGGTCGTCGGCGGCCTTGTCGCTCGCCGGCGCGGCGGTGCCGGGGGCACAGGCGGTGGCGGCCAGGCAGCCGACGGCGAGCACGGCGGCTGCGGCGGTCCGTCCGATGAGTCGCATGGTGGAGACCTCCCCTCCCGACAGCTGCCGCCGAGACGTCCGCCGCCGGGGACGGGCACGTCGAAGCAGGCCCTGACCGGGGCCGATGGTGGGTGAAGTGGTGGGGGTACGGCAGGGCGCAGCGCTCGGGTGGGGCGTCGTCGCCTGCTCGATGGCAGGGACGTTAGGCGGGGCCGATCGGCGCCAACAAGAGGGAGTTGGTGAAAGTTTTGCACTGCACAACGTTGTATCGAAGATGCGGCGATCGGGTCGCGAACGGGTACGTTCTGACAACCGCCGCCGACCTGCGGGGGAACACCGGCAGAACGACACCAGGGAACGGACCCATGATGGAGACGGCGCCCAAGAAACCCGCGACCGAACGCAACCAGTCCTCCTCGCTGCGCCGCGCCCTCGCCGTCCTCGGCTACGTCCGCGACCACGGCGACCGGCGCGGCGTCCCCCTCGCCCAGCTCGCCGACGGCCTCGGCCTCAACAAGAGCACCGTGCTGCGACTGGCCGGTCCCCTGCTGGACGAGCACCTCCTCGACCGGGACCGCGAGACCGGCTGGTTCCGGCTCGGCCACGGCTCGCTGCGGCTCGGTCAGGCCTACCTGACCACCCTCGACCTGCGCAGCGTCGCCGCCGAGCACCTGCGCCGGCTCCAGCGCGAGGCCGGCGAGACCGTCCACCTGACCGTCTGGCAGGCCCCCGGGATCGTCTACCTGGACAAGGTCGAGGACGAGACCAACGTCCGGATGGCCTCCCGGGTCGGCAGCCGGGCTCCCGCCTACTGCACCGCCACCGGAAAGGCGATCCTCGCCTGGCTGCCCGAGGAGGCCGTCGCCGAGGTGGTCGCGGCCGGGCTGCGCCCGGTCACCGCCTGGACCATCGCCGACGAGCCCCGGCTCCGCGCCGACCTCGCCCGCATCCGCGCCCGCGGCTACTCGATCGACGACCGCGAGAACGAGCCCGAGGTCCGCTGCGTCGCCGCCCCGATCTTCGACCACACCGGCGAGGTCACCGCCGCCCTCTCCGTCTCCGGCCTCACCTCACGGATGACCGCCGCCCGGGTCCGCGCCCTCGGACCGGTCGTCGCCCAGGTCGGGCTGCGGATCTCCCGCGAACTCGGCTCCGACCGCCAGCCGTCCTGAACGCCGGGCCGCTGCCCGGCCGGGGGCCTGCCCCCGGAAACGCGGACAGGGCCCGGCGCCGCTTGCACGGCACCGGACCCTGTCCGATTTCGGAGCGCCAGGCCCGGGTCGCACGGACTCTTCCTACTGAAAGTAGGACGTGCTCTGGTAGCACCACTGACGCCTGAGGAGGAATCACTCCCTCGCAACGAGAAGTACAGTACCAGCTCCGTGATCATTCAACGAATCGGAGGAAAATCCCGGATGACGAACGCTCGGCTCCGGACGGTTCCGTACACCGCCGGACGACTGACGGACATCCACCTCCCGGCCTCCGGCGCCACCGGGCCGGCCCCCGTCGTGCTGCTCTGGCACGGCAACGGCCCGAACGAACGCGATGTGCTGCGGCCGTTGGCCCAGGAGGCCGCCGGGCTGGGGCTGCTGGTGCTCGTCCCGGACTGGGACGCCACGCAGCCGGACGGCGGCAGTGCCGAACTGCTCGCCTCGCTGGCCGGGGCCCGCCCGATCGCCACCGAGTACGGCGGGGACCCGACGCGCCTCGTCCTGGCCGGCTGGTCGATGGGCGGCCGCGAGGCGATCGCGGTGGCCACCCATCCCGACACCCCCGCCGAACTGCGCCCCGCCGCCGCGGTCGGCATCGCCTCCCACTACTCGACCAGGGCCGTCACCACCGGCGAGGCCCCGCTCGACCACCTGGCGGCCACCCCCTCCCCCGTCCCGCTCCGGCTGGTCCACGGCACGGCGGACGAGATCGTGGACGTCGAGCACACTCGGCAGTTGAGCGCTGCTCTGACAAAGCAGATGTCGGCGGTACGGACCCTCGAACTCCCCACCGACCACGCCGGCGTGGTGATGACCGCCTACCGTCCCGAGGCCCGCCGCTGCCTCCCGGCCACCGATGCCGCCACCCTGGCCGCCGGCCGACGGACCGCCGCCGTCCTCGCCGAGGTGGCCGGACTGTCGTAGGCCCGTCCTCGGGCTCCCGCCCGCGGGGCCACGCGGGCCGCTAGCCGTTCCCCGCCGCCGGCTCCCGCAGCCCGCGGCCACGTTCCAGCGCCTCCAGGTCGCGCTGCAGCGGTGGGCGCGGGACGGCCAGGACCGGGCAGGTGGCGTGCCGCACGCAGTAGGCGGTGACCGAGGGGTGCACCAGCCGGGCGAGGCGGCCGCGCTCCCGGCCGGCTCCGAGGACGAGCAGGTCCCCGGGCCGGTCGGCGCACCGCACCAGCGTGTGGCCGGTGTCGCCGCGAACGGTCTGGCAGCGCAGGCGGACACCCGCGTAGCGTCCGGCGAAGGCCTCGTCGAGGGCCCGCCGCAGCCGGGCCACGGCGGCGTCGCGGCCGGCCTCGATCACCGGCGGGCACGGGGTCCGGCGGTAGCCGAGTTCGTCGCCGGGCGGGGTCCAGCAGAGCACCGCGAGCACCTCGACGTCCGTCCGGCGGGCCTCGGCCACCGCGTGGTGCAGCGCGGCGAGGCTGCCGAGCGAGCCGCTGATGCCGACCACGATCCGGCCCTCGTCGGTACCACTGTCCGCCATGGCTCCGCCCCTGCCTCTCCGTCCGGCCGCGCGCGGATGCCCGGGTGCCAAGGTGCCCGGGTGCCCGCGCACCGGACCGCCCTGGCCCGTGCTGCGCCGGACCGCGCCGGACCGCGCCGCTTTCACCCCAGCAAAGCGGTCCGCGCCCGTACGGCACCGGCCCGTTGACGCGGCTCTGACGTGGAGCCCGCCGTTCCGTACGCGTCCCTGACGCCACGCGGGCGAGGCGCGCTCAGCGCTCCGGCGACTCCGGCGGCTCAGGCCGCTCCGGTTGCTCCGGCGCCCCCGCCTCCCAGAGGTCCGCGAACATCCGGTCCAGGTGCTCCTCCCCGATCGGCGGGACCGGCAGCGGGTGGGCGGCGCGGGCGCGGAAGCCGTCGAGCAGGAGGGCGAGGTAGCGGCGCCAGAGGTCGGGGCGCAGCTCGGTGGCGGCGGGCAGGGCACGGCAGAGCGGGCCGAGGAGGAAGAGCAGGTCCATGGTGACCACGTCGCGGCGCATGGTGCCCTGTTCCTGGGCGCGGGCGATCAGGACGCCGACGGTGGCGGCGTGCCGGCGGCTGATCTCGATCATTCCGGGGATGGCCGGGATGGCCTGGGTGACCAGGTCGTTGATGCCCCGGTCGGCGGCGACCAGCTCGAAGATCCGCCCGAAGTACCGTTCGAGGCCGCTCCAGGCGTCCTCGGCGGCGAGCGCCTCCTCGCCCGCGGCGGCCAGACCGCCCCCGGCGTCCTCGAACACCTCGGCGATCAGCGCCTCGCGGGTCGGGAAGTGCCGGTAGAGGGTGGCGTTGCCGACGCCGGCCTCCTTGGCGATCTGGTCCAACGGCACGTCGAGGCCGTGCCGGGAGAACATGTCGCGGGCGGCGGCGAGCAGCTGGTCGCGGTTGCGCTGCGCGTCCCGCCGGAGCCGCCCCGGGGGGTTCGCGCTGCTCGGTGGTGCCATGCCCCGACCCTAGCAAGCGCCGGGCTCGCCCACCGGGCACCGCCCACCAGCCCCGCAGAGCCGCTCAACTACCCTGTGGGGTCGACGAGATGGACGGTACGCAGGCGCAGAACGGTGCGCCTGCACGAAGGGGGCGACCAAGCGATGGCCACGGTGACGGAGCTGCGGTACTACCCGGTCAAGGGCTGCGCCGGGGTGACGGCCGCGCAGGCGGAGCTCACCCGGGCCGGGCTGGCCCATGACCGGGAGTTCATGGTGGTGGACGAGGAGGGCGTGTTCCGCTCCCAGCGCCGGGACCCGGTCCTGGCCACCGTCCGCCCGGCGGTGACGCGGGACGGCCGCTCACTGACGCTGACCGCCGCCGGGATGGAGCCGGTGTCGGTGACGGTGGACACCGAGGGCCCGCGCCGCGAGGTGCGGATGTTCGATGTGCCGTTCCTCGGCATCGATCAGGGCGAGGAGGCCGCCGAGTGGCTGTCCGAGGTACTGGGCTCGCGCGGCCGGCTGGTCCGGGTACCGCCGGAGCACGACCGGGTGACCACCGGACTGACCCCGGGCACCTCGGGCTACGCGGACAGTTGCGCCGTGCTCCTGGTGTCGCACTCCTCGCTGGAGCACTTCAACGAGCTCTCCGACGCTCGGCCGGTGCCCATGGACCGGTTCCGCGCGAACCTGGTGGTGGACGGCTGGACCGAACCGCACACCGAGGACCTGGCCCGCAGGATCGAGGTGGGCGGGGCCGAACTGGGCTACGCCAAGCTGGCGATCCGCTGCGCCGTGACGACGCTGGACCAGTCCAGCGGCACCAAGGCGGGGCCGGAGCCGCTGCGCACCCTGGCCCGGTACCGCCGGGCGGCTGCGGGCGGGGTGGCGTTCGGCAGCAAGTTCGCGGTGCTGCGGCCCGGCACGCTGCGGGTGGGGGACGAGCTGACGGTGGGCGCCTGGGGGCCGTCCGAGCTCTGAGCCCGGCGCGGGCGTCGCCGCGGCGGCCTCGGTCTCGGCTTTGGCTCCGGCTTCGCTCTCGGCAGTCGGCGCGGCCGCACGGCGGTGACCTCGGCGGGGAAGCGGGCCGGGGCCACCGTCGTGCCGGAAGCGTTCCGGGACGGTCGGTCAGTGGAGGTTCAGCAGGCCTGGTCGATCAGGGAGAACGTGGCGTAGTGGTCGCCGGTGTAGTAGTCCTCCTGGTAGGACCGGCCGGTCACGATCCGGCGGGCGCCGCGGGTCGGGGAGCCCGGGGTGATGACGGTGTACTCGTGGTAGTAGCCGTAGGACTCACCGGGCAGGACGCCCTCCCGGTTCTGGAAGACCACACCGTCCTGGGAGTAGGGGAAGGGGCCACCGGAGGCGATCAGGTCGAGGGTGTCGGCGGCCTGCGACGGGAGGGCGGAGAGGCAGACCGTTCCGCTCACGTCGGCGTGCGCGTCGGTGGCGACGGCGACCGGGGCGAGGGTCATCAGGGCGACGGCGGTGACGGCGGCGGCGCGGGACTTCCACGCGCGTAGAGTGCGAGTCATGTCCCTCAGTGTGGCGGGACACCGTCAACTCTGGAAGCCTTCGGAAAAACTATTAAGCAGTGAGTAACCCCCCTTTACCTGCGGAGACTTGAGCCGTACGCCGACCACCGCACCCCGCCCCCGGGGCCACCCGCACGACGCCCACGAACCGCCCGGCCGACACAAGGGTCGACCGTCATCGAACTCAAGTCGGAGCTGTCCCGCCCGGACCGCGCCGCATAGAGTGCCCCGTAGCGTGGCGGATCACGGCAAGGCCGGAACGATCTCTGACGGGGTGGGCATGGGTACGGGCTCGGGCACGGCACTGACGGCCCACCAGCTGATCGGACTGCTGGTCGACCCCGACGGCTTCCGCAGCTGGGACGAGCCGCCGGCCGCCGACCGGGCCGACCCCGGCTACCGCGCCTCGCTCGACCGCGCCCGTGAGCGCACCGGCCTGGACGAGGCCGTCCTCACCGGCCTCGGCCTGATCGGCGGCCGGCCGGTCGCCCTCATCGCCTCCGAGTTCGGATTCCTCGGCGGCTCGATCGGCGTCGCCACCGCCGAGCGGATCACCCGCGCCGTCGAACGCGCCACCGCCGAGCGGCTGCCGCTGCTCGCCCTGCCGGTCTCCGGCGGGACGCGGATGCAGGAGGGGTCGGCGGCCTTCCTCTGCATGCTGCGGATCACCGCCGCCGTCCAGGCGCACCGCGCCGCCGGCCTCCCCTATGTCACCTATCTGCGCAACCCCACCATGGGCGGGGTCTTCGCCTCCTGGGGCACGCTCGGGCAACTGGTCCTCGCCGAGCCGGGCGCCCGGCTCGGCTTCCTCGGCCCTCGGGTGTACGAGGAACTGCGCGGCGTGGAGCTGCCGCCGGACGTCCAGCGGGCCGAGACGCTCGCCGGCCAGGGGCTGGTGGACGCCGTCGTGCCGCCGCAGGAGCTGCGCGAACTGCTCCGCCGCGCGCTGACCGTGCTCGCCGCCGCACCGCAGGCCCCTTCCACCGGCCCCGAGCCCGCTCCCACGCCCACGCCCACTCCCGAGCCCGAGCCCGAGCCCGGCCCGGACGCCCCCGGACACCCGGACGCCTGGGACTCCGTCCGCCGCACCCGTCGCCCCGACCGCCCAGGCGCGCGCGAACTGCTGCGGCACACCACCGAGGAGCTGGTGCTGCTGGACGCCCCCGGCGGACGCGGCGGCGCGCTCGTCCGGGCACTGGCGGTGCTCGGCGGGCGGCCCGTGCTGGTCGTCGGCCAGCAGCGGCAGACCCCCGAGCACGAGCGCCCCTTCACCGCCGCCGACCTGCGGGCCGTACGGCGCACCGCGCGCCTGGCCGAACAGCTCGGGCTGCCGCTGGTCACCGTGGTGGACACGGCCGGCGCCGAGCTGTCGGCTCGGGCCGAGCTGGACGGCATCGCGGTGGAGATCGCCCACTGCCTCACCACCCTGCTCGCGCTGCGCACGCCCGTCCTGGCCGTACTGCTCGGCCAGGGCTCGGGCGGCGGGGCGCTCGCGCTGCTCCCGGCGGACCGGGTGATCGCCGCCGAGCACGCCTGGCTGGCACCGCTCCCGCCGGAGGGCGCCTCGGCGATCGTCCACCGGGACGGCTCGCACGCCGCCGAGCTGGCCCGCTCCCAGGGAATCGGGGCGCGCCACCTGGCCGAGGTCGGGCTGGTCGACGAGGTGGTTCCGGAGCTGCCGGACGCCGCCGAGGAGCCGGAGGCCTTCTGCGCCCGGCTCGGGCAGGCGGTCGGCGCGGCGCTCGGCGCCCTGGCGGCCGCCGCCGAAACGGACCGGCTCGCGGCCCGGGCCGCCCGGCACCGGCGACTGGGCGACCTGCGCTAGCCGTCCACCACGGCGGCTCGGCTCCGGTCCCGCCGCGACCGTGTGACACCGGCATCGGCATGGCCGGGGCGGTGTGGCGCCGGTCTCAGCACCACGGTGTGGCCCCGGTCTCAAGGCAGCGTTGATCATCTGCACCCACCGTGCGGCCGCCGGACCGGCGAGTGACGCCCTCCGACCCCCGAACGGTGAGTGCGCTCACACGTGATCAACGACTACGACGGACGGTAGTGGACACCCCGGCGGCACCCGCGCCACCCCGGCGCTCCCCGCGTTCCCGCAGCTCAGCACCGGTCGGCAGGCTTCGCGCGACCGGCCCTTCGAATCCACGGCGTCCCGTTCCGTACGACCGCGGGTCGTACCGAGCGGGTCTTGGCGACGGCCGATCCGGTCTGGCAACAATGGCTTCCATCGCCAGCCGCACCGGCTCCTGTCCCGCCGGTGAACGGCTTCCTGATCGCGTCGCACCCCGCAACCGTTCGGCCCTTGTCCGGCCGTGGTCCTGGGCGGGGAGCGACCGGCCCAACCCGATTGAGGTCCTGTTCTTCATGCCCGCTTTCAAGCTCCGCATGCGCACTTCCGCCGCGATTCTCGCCGGCGCCGCCGGTCTGACCGCCCTGGGCGCGGGTGTCCTGCCCGCCACCGCGAACGCCGCCACCGCCTCCCCGCAGGCCATCGCCGCCCAGATCGTCCCGGCCAACCAGCTGGCGTCCTTCAGCCAGATCATCGCCCACGAGTCCAGCTGGAACGTGACCGCGACCAACCCGAGCTCGGGCGCGTACGGCCTGGCCCAGGCGCTGCCGGGCTCCAAGATGGCCTCGCACGGCTCGGACTGGAAGACCAACCCGACCACCCAGATCAAGTGGGCGCTGGACTACATGAACACCCGCTACGGCAGCCCGAACGCCGCCTGGAACTTCTGGCAGACCCACCACTGGTACTAAGCCGACCCCGTCGGCCCACCTCCCACCGCCCGTCACCTGACCACTCCCCCTCACCCCGGGGGTCGGACAGGGACCACCGGGGTGCCCGAGAGGGCCCGGACCCGCGCGACCCGCGTGGTCCGGGCCCTCTCCTGGTTCTGCGGCGGCGGCCCGGCCCGTGGACCCCGCGTGCGGGCTTCGCGGCCGCGGGGTCCCGGGCTCACGGGCTCACGGCGTGCGGGCTACAGCCCGCCGGTGAGCCCGAGCAGCTCGCGCATCCGCGCGTACTTGACGGCCAGCCGCTCGGCGGTCGCCGGGTCCAGGGTGGCGAGGCGGGCCGGATCGGAGTTGTGCGCCAGGTCCGCGCGCTTGACCAGCAGCGCGCCCGGCGTGGCCAGGATGCGCGCGGTGTACGCCTCGACCGGCTCGTCCGGGCGCCGGGTGAGCGCGTCCACGATCGCCTTGGTCTCCTCCGGCAGCGCGGCCCCGGCCAGCCACTCCCGGCTCAGCCGGTCGTCCTCGACGGTGTCGTGCAGCCAGCCCGCCGCGATCTGCGCCGCACTGCCGCCGCGCGCCGCCGTCCCCCGGGCGACCGCCGCGATGTGCTCGCCGTACGGGTGGCCGTTCTTGTCCACCTGCCCCTGGTGGGCCCGGCGCGCGATCGCCTCCACCTCGGACAGGCTCAGGTACTGGTCCTCCATCGGGCCATCGTAGGCCCGGGCGATCGGCCGGGCCCCGGTCCCTCGGCGCCCGGGCGATCGACCGGGCGCCGGGCCCTCGGCCCCGCCCCTGCCGGCCGACACCGTCCCGGACCACCGGTCCTGCTGGCGTGCTCGCGACAGACCCACTGATCGCCGCGCCCGCGGCCACTGGTTTACTGCCCCGGGGGTTCATGGGCTTCGGGGGGTCACCGCGCTCGGAAGTCGGCGCCCCCGACGGGACACCCCCGTCGCACCGGCAGACCCGTCCGAGCGATCCGAGGAACCATGCCAGCCCTGCATCCCCTGCTGTCCGCCTTCGCGCCGATCTGGGCGCTCACCGGCGTCGGCTACGTCGTCGGCCGCGCCGGGCTGCTCGGGCCGCACGCCGAGACGGTGCTCAACCGGTTCGTCTTCCACGTGGCGATGCCGGCCGCGCTGTTCCTGATGATCGCCCGCACCCCGCTGGACCGCTTCGCCAACGCCTCGATGCTCGCCTTCACTGCGGGCACCGCGGTCGCGATCGGCCTCGGGCTGCTCGCCGGGCGGCTGCTGTTCCACCGCAAGCCCGGCGAACTGGCCATCGGCGCGATGGCCTCCGGCTACGTCAACTCGGCCAACCTCGGCATCCCGGTGACCATGCAGGTCCTCGGCGACGCCTCTTTCGTGGCGCCGGTGGTGCTGTTCCAGATCCTGGTGGTCACCCCCGCCGTCCTGGCCGTCCTGGACGGTGGCGCGGCCGGCCGCCGGGCGCTGCTCACCCTGCCCGTCCGCAACCCGATCCTGTTGGCCACCGCGCTGGGCGCGGTCGTCTCGGCGACCGGCGTGCACCTGCCTGCCGAGCTGAATCGTTCCTGCGAACTGCTCGGCGGCGCGGGCGTCCCCACCGCGCTGATCACCCTCGGCCTCTCGCTGCACAACCGCCCACCGGCGGACGGCCGTCCGCGCCGCACCGAGGTCGGGCTGATCGTCGTGCTCAAGACCCTGGTCCAGCCGCTGGTCGCACTCGCCGTGGCCGGCCCGCTGCTCCACCTGCCCGCCCACCAGCTCCTCACCGTGGTGCTGTTCTCCGCGCTGCCCACCGCGCAGAACGTGTACACCTACGCCCGCGAGTACCAGCGGGGCACCGCCCTCGCCCGGGACGCGGTGCTCTGGTCGACGCTCCTGTCGATGGCGACGCTGTCGGTGATCAGCTGGACCCTCGGCCCCGCGTAGTTCCGGCCCGTTCACCTCTCCCTGGCGGCCGACACCACCTCGGTCACGGCCGCCAGGAAGCGCCGGGCCGTGTCCAGCTCCCCCGGCTCGAACCGCCGCATCGCCGCGACCAGATCGCCGATCAGCCCGCCGAAGAAGCCCTCCCCCAGCTCCATCGCCCGCTCCTCCACCAGCAGCCGCACCCGGCGCCGGTCCTGCGGGTCGCGCTCGCGCCGGATCAGCCCGAGCCGCTCCAGCCGGTCCACAAGGCCGGTGGTGCCCGCCGAGTTCAGCCCCAGCGCCTCGCCGAGCCGGCCCGGGGTGACGACCTCCCCGGCCCTGGCCGCGTCCAGCAGGTGGATCAGCGCCCGCAGATCGGTCGGGTGCAGACCGTTGCGGGCCGCGAACTCGGCTCCGAACAGGTCGAGTTCGACCGTCAGGCCACGCAGCAGATGGACCAGCCGCATCGGCTCGGCAACCTCGGACACCCTGTCGTCCTTCCTCGGGGAGGGCATGTGCGACTATTCTCTCGCTCAGCGAGATAATTGCTCAGCGAGATGCTTGTTCAGCGCGATACGTGTTCGGCGAGTGGTTCAGCCGACCCGGCCGCCATCACACCACACCCGCGGAGGCCCCATGTCCGCCCGCACCGCCCCCTTCCTCGCCGCCTACGACGCCCTGCTCGCCCGCTGGCCCGTCCCGGTCGAGGCACTCGCCGTCCGCACCGCCCACGGCACCACCCGGATCAACGCCTGCGGCCCCGCCGACGGCCACCCGCTCGTCCTGCTCCACGGCGGCGGCGCCACCTCCACCATGTGGTTCGCCAACGCCGGCGCCTGGGCCGAGGCCGGACACCGCGTCCTCGCCGTCGACCTCATCGGCGACCCCGGCCGCAGCATCCACGACGGCGCCGCCCTCGACGGCGTCCCCGGCCTGCTCGGCTGGCTGGACGCCGTCCTCGACGGACTCGACGTCCCGCGGGCCGACCTCTGCGGCCACTCGTACGGCGGCTGGATCGCCCTGGAGTACGCCCTGCACGCCCCCACCCGGGTCGGCAGACTCGCCCTGCTCGACCCCACCCAGTGCTTCGCCGGCTTCCGCCCCGGCTACCTGCTGCGCGCCCTCCCCCTCTTCCTGCCCCACCGCACCCCGGCCCGCGCCCGCTCCTACCTCGACTGGGAGACCCGCGACACCCCGCCCCTCGACCCCGCCTGGCGCGAGCTCTACGCCCTCGGCCACGCCGACTTCCCCGCCTCCCCCGTCGTGACCGGCCCCCGCCCCTCCCCCGAACGCCTCCGCACCCTCACCACCCCCGTCCTCACCCTCCTCGCCGCCCACAGCCGCACCCACGACCCCCACCGCATCGCCCGGACCGCCCGCCGCACCCTCCCCGGAGCAGAGGTCGCCATCCTCCCGGGCGTCTCCCACCACAACCTCCCCATGGCCGCCGCCCAGGACCTCAACCCCCGCCTCACCACCTTCCTCACCCCCACCCACCGAACCTGACCACCCCACCCACCCCCACGAGAAGTCGCCCCAAGGCCGGCGACACACCCGACCCACCCGCGCGAAAAGTCGGCCCACCCGACTTCTCGTGCCGCAGGGCTCGACGGCGCGGGCACGTAAGGGACTTCGCGCAAGAGGAGCCAACAGAACGACGTGGTGCCCATGTCTGTTCGCCTGGCGGCTCGTTGAGTAGGCCCTCGGGAAGAGAGCGCCGTGTCGGATGACCTGTGGGGCCGGATCGAGCCGCTGCTGCCCGTGCGGCAGCAGCGGCTTGGCAAGATCGGCCGTCCGCCTTGGAAGACCGGGGCTGTCTGCAGGGAATCCTGTTCGTGCTGCACACGGGCATCCAGTGGGAGTGGCTGCCGCAGGAGCTCGGCTTCGGCTCGGGCATGACCTGCTGGCGCCGACTGCGGGACTGGCACGAGGCGGGGGTGTGGGACCGTCTCCACCAGGTGCTGCTGACCGAACTGCACCGCGCCGGCGAGCTGGACCGGTCGCGGGCGGTGGTCGACGGCTCGCACCACCAGGCTCGTCGCGGCGGCCCAAAACGGGCCCGAGCCCGGTCGACCGTACCCGACCGGGCTCGAAGCACCACGTGATCACTGACGGCCGGGGCACGCCACTGGCCATCACAGTGACCGGCGGCAACCGCCACGACGTCACCCAGCTCCTGCCACTCCTTGACGCCATTCCCCGCATCAGCGGCAGGACCGGCCGCCCGCGCCACCTGCCCCGGCAACTGTTCGCCGACCGCGGCTACGACTTCGACAAGTACCGCCGCCTGCTGTGGAAGCGCGGCATCAAGCCGGTCATCGCCCGCCGGGGCGTGCCGCACGGCTCCGGTCGTTCCGGCCAGGCAGAGCCCTCAACCGGGCCCGGACCAGCCTTCCAGATCACGGACTTGCACGAACTTTCTGGCACGCTCCAGGGTTCGACGGCGCCGGAAGTCGGCCAGGTCGACTTCCGGCGGGCGGGGCCGACCTGGTGGCAGGGGTCGGGGGCGTTCCGGCGGGGGTGGTTGCTCGGGCGGCCGGGTCGCGGCCGCGCCGCTCGCTCGGGTGCCAGGACGGGGGGGTGGGGGTGGGGCGAAGGTGTGCCGCTGGTGAGCTGGGCGAGCCTCTGCCGGGCCGCGCGCAGCACCGGCGGCGTGCGGGCTTTCCTGACGAGCACGGGTTCGGCGCGCGAGGGTCGCCGGCCGTCGCCGGGGGCGGGAGGGTTGGGCCATGAGGTGCACCGGTGGGTGTCGGACGGCCGGGGGTACGGACGGCGTGCTTAGCGTTGCCGGATGACCGAAACCACGCGGGCCGGCGGCGGGCGGCAGGTGAGTGCGGCTCATGTGATGGCGCCCGCGGTGGTGTTCGCCGTTCCGGTGTTGAAGCTCGCGTGGACGCTCGGGGCGGGGACGCGGCTCGGGACGCGCTGCTGGCGATGGGGCCGGCGAACTGGGTGGACGTCGTCATCGGGATGTTCTTCGCCGAGCCGGTGCTGGCGGTCGTGCTGGCGGCGGTGCTCTCCTACATCAGCTATGCCTATCGGGCCGCTCACGGCGGGGCCGCCCGGCACCAGGGGCGGGCGCTGGTGGAGACGGCGGCCCGGGCGGCGATCCTGCCGGGGGCGCTCGGGGTGGTGGTCGGCGCGTTCAACGGGCTGTGGTGGGGTTTGGTGGCGGGCGCCCTGGGCTATCTGCTGCGCCTCGGTGTGGTGGCCGAGTACCGGACCGGCGCGCGTTCGGCCGTCACCGGCCACCGCACCGGGCGGCCGGCCACGGCCCTCGGGCCCCGGGCCGTCGAGGCGGTCCGGGTCGCGGCGCTGCTGCTCTCCCTGGTGGTGCTTCCGGCGTTCTCGGTCGTCGCCGCTCTCGACGGCCGCTCCTGGACGAGCGTGTTGATGTGCGACGTCGACACCGGCACCGGCCCGCAGCGCGCCCGGCTGGTCGAGCTGGACCGGCAGGCCGCGGGCGTCGTCGGCTGGGACGTCCCGGCGCACGAGGTGGTCAGCGGCACCAACTGTGCCGTCGACCCGGACGACGTCCTGCGCGCCCCCTGGTGGCGCCGGTAGGACCGCCGACCGGATCCGTCCGTGCGGCGGACGTCCCGAGCGCCGCACATGGCCGGATGCGGAACGACCGCGTGCCCTCGCCCGACGGGGGGACCGTGGAGCGTTGCGTACTTCACCATGCGGCGGAGGCTGAGGGCCGGGGCCGTGAAACCGCGGGGGACGGCGGGCGTGGTGTGGCGGTGCCTCCACTCGGGCCGGAGCGAGGCGGAGCGCGCCTGCGTGGCGCCGTCGTCCGCGAGCACCACGTCGAGCGCACGGCCGCCGAGCTGCTTGCTCGAAGCCTTCGCGGCCCGGCAGGAGCGGCTCCGCTCGGCGGCGCGACGGTCCGGCGGCGCGACGGTCCGGCGGCGCGACGGTCCGGCGGCGCGACGGCTCGGCGGCTCCGCGGCACGCCGTTCCCGGTCCGGTGGCCGTGCACGGGCCGCCGCGGCCTACGGGGGTTCGGCTGCCGGTGGGCTCAGTAGATCAGGTACCCCGGGCGGTGCCCTTCGTCGTCGATCTCCCCGGTGGCCTGGGCCCGCAGCTTGCGGGACAGGTCCTCCAGGGCCCGGGCGGCCGCGACCTCCTCGCCGATCCTGGCGAGCGGACGGTCGTCCGCGCTTTTCACGGATTCGCCGTGCGCGCTCAGGCCTGGCGCCCTGGCGCCGGTCAGCCTGGCCTCGCACGCCGTGTGCACGCCGTCTTCCTCGAAGCTGAGCTCCACGTCCCACTGGTTGTGCATGCCACACCTCCTGGCGCCGGCCCCCGTCGCGCCTGTCCGGACCGGCACGGACGGTGACCCGTGGCGGCCGCTCACACCAGCGTGCGCCTGCCCCGCCGGTGGCGGCAAGCGCTGCCGGACGGCCCGGTGCCCGCCGCGCCGCGCGCGTGTCGTGCGCCCGGCCCGGGCACCGGCCCGGCGGTAGGCTGGCGGGAGCGGCCGCGACCTCCGACCCACCTCTCGGAGCCGTCGGCGCGGCGCGGGCAGCGACAACCTGGTGGTCCCTCCGTGGCGGTCTTCCTCCTCGCTCTCAGTGCGGCCTGCTGTCTGGGGCTCGGCTTCGTCCTCCAGCAGCACGCGGCGCAGCAAGCCCCGCGCTCCGATCTGCTGCGCTGGCGGCTGCTGCTGGACCTGATGCGGATGCCGCAGTGGCTGCTCGGCACCGGGTTCATGGTCAGCGGGCTGATCCTCTCGGCGTTCGCCCTCAACCAGGGCGAGGTGTCGCTGGTCGAACCGCTGCTGGCCACCAATCTGATCTTCGCCATGGCACTGGCCCGGGTGTTGACCCGTCAGACCCTGGGCCGTTCCGGCTGGGCCGGGGTGCTGTTGCTGGCCCTCGGCGTGACGGCCTTCATCGTGGCCGGGCAACCGACCGGCGGTGGGGCGCCCGCCGGGGAGCTGCGGCACTGGCTGGTGGTCGGCACCGTGGTCGGGCTGGTCGTGCTGCTGGTCTCGCTGGCCCGGCGGCTGCCGCTGTTCGAGGAGGCGACCCTGCTGGCGCTCGCCGCCGGGCTGCTCTACGGCCTCCAGGACGCGCTGACCCGGACCACCACCCAGCGCCTCGACCACGAGGGCCTGTCCGCGGTGCTGCGCAGTTGGCAACCGTACGCGGTGGTGGTGGCGGGCGTGGTCGGGCTGCTGCTGGTGCAGAGCGCCTTCGAGGCGGCGCCGCTGCGGATGTCCCTTCCGGCGCTGACCGCCGCCCAGCCGGTGGCCGGGATCGCCTGCGCGGTCGGGTTCCTCGGCGACCGGCTGCGGGTGGCCCCGGCGGCGCTGGCCTGGCAGGCGGCCGGGCTGGTCGCGATCGTGATCGGGGTGATCGTGATCGGCCGCCATCCGGCGATGCCCGGGACCGTCCGCGACACCCTGGAGAGCATCGGGGCACCGCCGGAGGACGGAGCGGAGCCGCGGGAGGGCGGGGCGGAGCAGAAGTCCGGGGACGGGCCGGAAGACCGACCGGACGACGGGCCGAAGGGCAGTCCGGACGACAATCCGGAGGACGAACCGACGGGCGGGTCCGCGGAGCACGACCGCCACGGGAGCACCGGTTAGGCCCCGATGTGCTGGAGTGCGCAGGCGGACGCCGTGGCCGGTGGGCTGGTCGCGGTCGCGGGGGTAGCGTGCCTGGTCCGCGCCCACCAGGCCGGCCGGCCCGAGCGCTTGCCGCTCGCCGCGCTCCCCCTGGTCCTGGGCGTGCACCAGCTGATCGAGGCGCTGGTCTGGCTCGGCACCGACGGCGGGCTGCCGGACGGCCTCGCCGGAGCGGCCCGCACCGCCTGGGCGGTGGTCGCCCTGCCGCTGCTGCCCGTCCTGGTCCCCGCCGCCGTGTGGTGCGCGACCGACGGCCCGCGCCGACGGCTGCTCGCCGCGCTCACCCTGCTCGGTGCGGCGGTCGCCGTTCCGCTGGCCGTGGCCATCGGCTCCCACCCGGTGGGGGCGACCGTGCACGGCCACACCCTCGGCTATGCGGTGGGCATCCCGTACGCGGCTCTCCTGCTGACCGGCTACCTCCTCGTCACCGTCGGCTCCCTGCTGGCAAGCGGCGACCGGCTGCTCCGCCGTCTCGGTCTCCTCACCGGCGCGGCGCCGCCGCCTGCGCCCTGCTCTGGCACCTCGCCTTCGTCTCCACGTGGTGTGCCCTCGCCGCGCTGACCAGCCTGCTGCTGCTCCAGTGGGCGGGCCACCGACCGGCGGGCGGGCCGGCCCCTGTCGAGGACCGGGCCCGGTAGGGCGTGTCCTGGGGGCCGCCTAGGCGCAGTGCGCCGGTTCCGAGTCGTCGGCCGCGTCGGCCGCGCCGCCCGCCTGGACCGCGCTGCCCGCGTGCCCTCGGAACCGGTCCATCTCACGCCATTCGGGGCGCAGCCCGGCCAGGGTCGTGGTCGCGAAGTAGAGGGCTCCGCCGGCGATCAGGCCGGGTATCAGCCCGACCGTCGCGACCGCCGCACCGGCGACCAGCCCACCGAGCGGGATGCCGGCCCAGGAGAGGGAGTCCCCGAGGGCGTGGACGCGGCCCAGCAGGTGGCGGGGCACCCGTTCGAAGAGGACCGCGCCAAGGATCGGGTTGAGGAAGCCGGCGCCGAAGCCGCCGATCGCGAAGACCGTGAGCACCAGCCACATCGGCGCGTCGAGGGCGAGCACCAGGAAGCGCGGCGCGCCGCACAGCAGGAAGCCGGCGAAGAACACCGTCCGGCGGGGCAGCCGGGAGGCGACGGCCGCCGCTATCAGGCTGCCGACGACCGCGGTGGCGCCCATGACGGCCGCGGCCAGGCCGATGGCGGCCGGACCGTTGCCGGACTCGCGCGCCCAGACCGGGACGAGGACGGTGGTGAACCCGGCGTCGATCAGGTTGGTGATGCCGATCATCACGATCACGGTGAGCAGCAGGGGCTCCGAGCGCAGGAAGGTGAAGCCCTCGCGGAACATCCGCCAGTAACCCGCGGGCTGCTCCTCCGCCGAGGGTTCGGCTGCCACCGCGGGCACCGCCGGGCGCCCCATGTCGCGCGGGAGCGCGACCGCGATGATCAGCGACCCGAGCGCGAAGGTGACCGCGTTGACCGCCAGCCCGGCCAACGGCCCGATCAGGGCGACCAGCCCGCCGCCGACCGCCGGACCGATGGTGGAGGCCAGCCGCTCGGTGACCCCCGACAGCCCGGTGGCGCGCTCCATCGGCACCCGGGCGTGGTCGGCCGCCTCCGGGACCATGACGGACTTGGCCAAGTCCCCCGGGCCGCGCATCGCCCCGATCACCGCGACCATCACCAGCAGCGCCCAGAACGGGAGCAGCCCCCGGGCGTGCAGCAGCGGGACCAGCCCGGCCGTGACGGCGCTGACCGCGTCCGTCGTCCAGGACACCACGCGCGGCCCGAGCCGGTCCACCAACGGCCCGGTCAGTGCCTTGACCGCCACGTACGGCGCCATTTCGGCAAAGGCGACCAGGCCCGTCATGGTGGCGCTGCCGGTGGTGGCCAGGACGAACCAGGGCAGGGCGATGGCCGAGACGCGCGTGCCGGTCACGGAGACGACCGTGGCGGCCAGCACCCCGGCCAGCGGGCGGAAGCTGCGCCCGGGCGCGTCGACGGCGGCGGCACCGGTGCCGGTGGTGGTCATTCGGTTTCCCCCTCGGTCGTGGTGGTGCTCGTGTCCGGCAGGACGTGGACGATCACGGAGACCTGCTCGGTGCCCTCCGGGGCCGGCCCGCCGTGGTCGATCTGCCGGTAACGCCGGACCACCTCGGACAGCTCGCCGGAGAGCTGCTCGGCCTCGGCGGGGGTGAGCTGGAGGACCCGGTCGCTGAGGTCCGTCACCCGGCGCCACTCGCGCGGCATGGTCTCGAAGGCGTCCAGCGCGCGCTGGGCGGTCAGGGTGTGCGCGGCCAGGACGGACCGCAGGAAGCCGGCGGCCGTGTCGAGGTCGTCGTCCGCCATGTCGTCCACCGTCCAGACGGTCAGCGGGTGGGCCGAACGCCACCAGCGCTCGCGGGCGTTGCCCCGCTCCTCGTCCTCCTCGACGAAGCCCGCGGCGGCGAGTTGGCGCAGGTGGTAGCTGGTGGCTCCGGAGTTCAGCCCCAGCTGTGCGGCGAGCCTCGTCGCCGTCGACGGGCCGTGCTTGCGCAGGAGTCCGACCAGCTGCATGCGCACGGGGTGCGCCATCGCCCGCATGTTCTTGGCGGTGATGGCGATGTGCGGGTCGTCGCTGTGCTTCCAGCCGCGCTCTTCGGTCATGGCAGGAGACTAGAACCGCAAAGACTTCTTTGCAAAGGCTTTTTTGCGAAGGGTTTTCTGCGAAGAAGCCTTCGCGGTTGCTCGACGCGCAGGAGGCCGCGCCTCCGGGGCCCCGCCGGTCGGCGGGTGCCCGACCGGCCGCTCGGCGGGGGCCCCGGAGCGGACCGCGGCCCGGAGCGGGATTGTCACCCGGGCGGGCGAGGCGCAGGCTGGCAGGAAGGGCCCGGTAGTCGGCCCGTCCCGGTCGGCCGCGGATTCGATGACGGCCGCCGGCGAGCACGAGGGGCAGGGCGATGGCACGCGGGAGGCTCTGGAGCTACGTCGCGTCGGGGGCCCGGGCGCTCGGCGCGTTCGGCGGCGCCGTCGGCGCGTTCGGCGGCGCGGGCGGCACCGGCCACCGGAGCGGGTCCGGGCGCGCGGGCGCACTGGCGACCACCGAGGCCGAGGAGGGCCTCGGCCCGTTCGCACCGGGCGTGATGGCCGCGCCCAGGTCGCTCTCCCGCACCGAGCTGGAGCGGCTGCGCTGGACCGGCCGGCAGGACGGCTGCGAGCCGACGGCCCGACACGTCCAGGTGGCCGACCTGGTCCGCCGGGTGGTGCGAGGCGGTGGCCGGGCGGCGGCCGTCACGGTCCGGGTGGCGCCGGGGCTGCCGGTGGTGGCCGGGGACGCCCGCCGGCTGGAGACCGCCGTCGCCGGGCTGGTCGACCAGGCGATCCGGCGCAGCCCGCCGGGCGGCCGGGTGCTGGTCCGGGCCGACGTGGCGGGTGGCGCGTCCGCACCGCGGGCGTCCGGACGGACGGCGGCGACCCGAGGCCGGGTGGAGATCCGGGTCTGCGACCGGGGCTCCTCCGAGCCGACCGGGGCGCGCGAACGGCTGACCGCCGGCGTCCGGACGGACGGCGTGGTGGGGCCCGCCCTGCACAGCCTGGTGGACGCCGCCGGCGGCCGGCTCGCGGTGGAGCCCACCCCCGGCGGCGGGCTGACCGTCGTCCTGCTGCTGACCGTCGCGTACGACTGACGGAGTACCGCGGCGTCCGGGGCCGGACCGGGGCACGCACCCGGCGGATTCGGCCCACGAAACCTAGACTTGCCCCATGCCCCGGCTCAACGACCAGGTCAGGGAGCTGCTCCAGGAGTACGCCGACCTGATCAACATCACCGGCGGGGACGCCTTCCGGGCCCGCGCCTACGAGAAGGCCGCCCGGGCGGTCGGCGGCCACCCCGGGGACCTGGCCGGCCTGGACGTCAAGGGTCTGCAGCAGATCCCCGGCGTCGGGAAGTCCACGGCCGAGAAGATCGCCGAGTACCTCACCACCGGGACCGTGCCCGCCCTGGAGGCGCTGCGCGCCGAGATCCCGTCCGGCGTACGGGAGATGATGGCCGTCCCCAGTGTCGGGCCCAAGCGCGCCCTGGCCCTCTACCGCGACCTCGGGATCTCCTCGGTGGACGAACTCGCCGCGGCCGCCCGCGCGGAGCGGCTCGCCGACCTGCCCGGCTTCGGCGAGCGCAGCGGCGAGAAGATCCTGCACGGCATCGAGCTGATGCGGCAGTCCGGCGGCCGCACGCTGCTGGACACCGCCACCGAGCTGGCCGAGCAGCTCGTCGCCGTGCTCTCCGCCGTCCCCGGCTGCACCCGCTGCGCGTACGCGGGCTCGCTGCGCCGGATGCGCGAGACGGTGGGCGACATCGACGTGCTGGCGACCGCCGAGGACTCCGCCCCGCTGATGGCCGCGCTCACCGGACTCCCCTCCGTCGCCGAAGTGATCGGCAGCGGGAGCACCAAGACCTCGGTCCGTACCACCCAGGGCGTACAGGTGGATCTGCGGGTCCTCCCGGAGGAGGACTGGGGAGCTGCACTGGTGTACTTCACCGGCTCGAAGGCGCACAACATCAAGCTGCGCACGATGGCCGTCCGGGCCGGGCTGAAGCTCTCCGAGTACGGGCTGTTCGAGGTGGACGGCGGCGCCAAGGTGGTCTCGGAGACCGAGGACGAGGTGTACGCGGCCCTCGGACTGCCGTGGATCCCGCCGCCGCTGCGCGAGGACCGGGGCGAGATCGAGGCCGCGCTGGACGGCGGACTCCCGGACCTGGTCCAGGAGTCCGACCTGCGCGGCGACCTGCACACCCACACCGACCTGACCGACGGGCTGGCCACCCTGGAGGAGATGATCGACACCGCGGCCGCCCGCGGCTACTCCTACTTCGCCGTCACCGACCACGCCCCGGACCTGGTGATGCAGCGGATGACGGACGAGAAGATGCTCGCCCAGCGCGAACAGCTCCGGCAACTCGCCGGCCGGCACAAGAAGTTGCGCCTGCTGCACGGCACCGAGCTGAACATCGGCCCTGACGGCGGCGTGGACTGGCCACCGGAGTTCCTGGCCGGCTTCGACGTCTGCGTGGCCTCTGTGCACTCGCACTTCACCCTGGACCGGGCCGCCCAGACCCGTCGGCTGATCCGCGCCTGCGAGAACCCGTACGTGCACGTCATCGGGCACCTCACCACCCGCCGGATCGGCCGGCGCGGGCCGATCGACGTCGACCTGGACGCGGTGTTCGAGGCCGCCGCGCGCACCGGCACCGCGATCGAGATCAACAGCTCCCCGCAGCGGCTCGACCTGCGCGACGAGGACGTCCTGCGGGCCCGGCGGCACGGCGTGCGCTTCGCGATCGACAGCGACGCCCACGCCACCGGCCAGCTCGGCTACCCGCGCTACGGCATCGGCACGGCGCAGCGCGGCTGGCTCACCGCCGAGGACGTGGTCAACACCTGGACCTGGCAGAAGCTGAAGCACTTCCTCCGCAAGGACGCGGTGCCCGGGTAGCCCCGAAGGTCACTCCCCGCCGCAGGAGGCCCCGGGCGAGGCCAGCACCCGGGCCGCGCTGCGGTGCCCGAGCCCGGCCGCGCGCCCGAGGTCCCCGGTGTCCAGGAAGCCGGCCAGGAACCCCGCCGCGAAGGCGTCCCCGGCCCCGGTGAGGTCGCGCACCTCGGCCACCGGCGGCACCGGCACCATGACCAGCGGCTCACCGGGCACGTCGACGGCGGTCGCCTCGGCACCCGCCTTGGTGACCACCGCGGTGGCCGGCAGCCGGGCGCGCTCCGGCCCGGGCAGACCGCCGACCAGCAGCCCGAGGAACTCCGACTCGGAGCGGTTGGCGAACACGAAGGTCGGCGCCAACTCGGCCAGCAGACCGAGGAAGCGCTTCCGTCCGAACCGCTCCAGCATGCCGGTCGAGGAGGCGTCCACCGAGGTGGTGCCGCCCGCCCTCCGGACCCGGGCGAGCGCGTCCACCGCCGTGCCGCCGACCGGCTCTCCGTCGAAGGAGTAGGCCGGCACGTGCAGGTGGGTCAGTCCGGTCAGCCACTCGTCCGGGACCCGCTCCAGCAGGGTGGCGGCGCCCCGGTCGGGCAGCATGGTCCGCTCGCCGTCCTGGTCGATCAGCACCACGACGCTGCCCGTCCGGCCGCGCCGGGAGACCCGCACGTCGACGCCGTGGCCGGCCAGTTCGGCGACCAAGCCGTCCCCGACCGCGTCCTCGCCGACGCAGCCGAGGAAGCGGGCGGGGTGCTGCCCGGCGGCGAAGCAGGCGACGTTGGCCGCGCTGCCGCCGCGCCGCCGGAAGATCCGGGCGCCGGAGTCGGTGCCGTGCCGCAGCGGGCCGTCGGCCCAGACCACGATGTCCTCGACGAGGTCGCCGAGCACCCCCAGCACGGCTCAGGCCCCGCCGTCGGCGACGACGGCCGAAGCGGCGTCACCCGCTGCGGCGGCACCGGCACCACGGCCCGCGCCGTCCGCAGCGGCGTCACCCGCCGCCGAACCCGCCCCCGCAGCCAGCGCGGTCGCGATCTCCCCGCCGAGCCGGACGTTGCCCCGGTACACCTCGACGTTGACCTCCAGGCTGCGCCCGCCGGTGTCCCGCTGGATGAAATCGAGGAGGAACGGCGTGGAGGCGTTGCCGGTGACGCCCCGGCGCTCGGCCTCCGCCCAGGCGCGGGCGAGGATGCCGTCCAGCTCCTCGGGCGGCAGCTGCTTGGCCGGGTCGACCGGGTTGGCGATCAGGACGGCCTGCGGCAGTTCGAGCCGGTCCCGGGACTCGATGATCCTGGCGGCCTGCTCGGGCGACTCCACGCTGAAGTTGATCTCGTGGCCGGAGTCGGTGACGTAGAAGCCGGGGTACTTGCGGGTGCGGTAGCCGATGACCGGGATGTTGTAGGTCTCGAAGCGCTCCAGAGTGGCCCTGATGTCGAGGATGGACTTCACGCCGGCGCTGATCACGGTGACCGGGGTGGCGGCCAGGGTGGTCATGTCGGCCGACTCGTCGAAGCTCTCCGAGGCGCCGAAGTGCACGCCGCCGAGGCCGCCGGTGGAGAAGACCCGGATGCCCGCGCGGTGGGCGAGGAAGGCGGTGGCGGCGACGGTGGTGCCGCCGTGCCGGCCGAGCGCGGCGACCACCGGGAGGTCGCGCAGGCTCACCTTGTCCAGGCCGTCGACGGCGGACAGTTCGGTGATCTGCTCGGTGCTCAGCCCGACCGTGGGCACCCCGGCGTGCACCCCGATCGTGGCCGGGACGACGCCCGCCGCCCGCAGCTGCCGCTCGGCCTCCAGCGCGACGGCCAGGTTGCGCGGCCGCGGCAGTCCGTGGGTGAAGATGGTCGACTCCAGGGCGACCACCGGCCGGCCTTCGGCGAGGGCCCGGGCGACCTCCTCGGAGACCTGGACGGCGGGAGCGGTGGGGCGAAGTCCGGTCATGATGCGAACTCTCTGTGAGGTTGCCACTGCGGTGGGGCAACGTCTGCTCAGCGTATGGACGGCTCGCATCGGAATCCAGAATGAGTCCTGAGGTTTCCGATAGGCCTGCGCCTATTGGTTCGTCTACCCTGACGACCATGGGTCTCACCTTGCGTCAGCTCCAGGTCTTCCTGACCGTCGCCGAGACGCTGCACTTCGGGCGGGCCGCCGAGCGGCTGCACATCTCGCAGCCGACGGTGAGCCAGGAGGTCGCCCGGCTGGAGCGGACCGTCGGCGTCGAGCTGTTCGACCGCAGCCGCCGCTCGGTGGCGCTCACGGAGGCCGGCGAGGTGATGGCCACCGAGAGCGCCCGGCTGCTGCGGCAGGCCGAGACGCTGCTGACCCGGGTACGGCTGCACGAGGAGTCCCGGCTGGGCACCGCCCGGATCGTCGCCTCGCCGAGCGTGGCGAACCGGCTGCTGCCCGCCGTGGTCAGCCGGGCCGAGCAGGAGCTTCCGGCGCTCGACACCACCGAGCTCGCCGTGGACACCGGGCAGGTCTCCGCCACCCTGGCCGCCGAGCTGACCGACATCGGGCTCGGGCGCTTCCTCGACGAGGTGACCGGCTACCGGCTGGAGCGGATCGCCGACGAGCCGGTCCTGGTGGCGCTCGGCCGGGACCATCCGCTGGCCCGCCGGAGCAGCCTGGGCCTGGCCGAACTGCGCGACCTGCCACTGCTGTTGTGGCCGCG
The DNA here is from genome assembly GCF_042724755.1 of Kitasatospora sp. NPDC127067. NCBI lineage: Bacteria > Bacillati > Actinomycetota > Actinomycetes > Kitasatosporales > Streptomycetaceae > Kitasatospora > Kitasatospora sp. NPDC127067. The sequence continues at coordinate 29,793 of NZ_JBHXEM010000052.1, forward strand.
CGAGCAGCACCCCCGCTACTACGACCACGTGCTCGGCCTCTGCGCGGACCACGGCGTGGACCCGCCGGTGCTGGTCAGCCCGCCGCGGATCGTCGGCTCCCGGCTCTACCTGCTCGCCCGCAACCGCGCCTTCTCGCTGGTGCCCGGCTCGATGACCGGCCACCTCACCGAGGACGTGGCGACCGTACGGCTGGAGGGGCGGGCCACCCTTCCGCTGGAGATGCAGTGGCGGACGGACGACCGGCGGCCCCGGCTGGCCTCGCTGCGGGACCTGATCCGGCAGGAGGCCGCGGAGCTGGAGGACGTCTGACCCGCCCCGTCGCGCGGCCCGAGCCCGAGCCCGGGTCCGAGCCCGGGTCCGGGTCCGGGTCCGGGTCCGGGTCCGAGCCGAGTCCGACCGAACGGGATCCTTGACGCTGGCATGCCACCACCGGAAGGATTCCCGGATCATCCGACCGGCCCGCGGCACCCGCCCGCGGGCCGCCGAACCCCGGGAACCCGCCTTGGCCCTGCGCCCGTTGCTCCGCCGCGCCGCCGGTCTGATCGGCGCCGCCGTCCTCACCCTGGCCGGCACCCTCACCGCCGCCGGCCCGGCCCACGCCGACTTCGGCACCGACTACCACGACCCGGTCACCGCCACCAAGCCGCTCACCCGCCCCGACACCCGCTCCTGCACCGTCGAGGCGATGCACGAACGCGAGTTCCGCAACGGGTACGGCAACCCGCCGGACACCCCGTACACCACCACCCTCACCCCGCCCGCCGACTGCGCCGGCCCCTGGTCCGCGGTGGTCCTGGACCTCCACGGACAGGTCGCCGGACGGCAGTTCGACCGGATCTTCAGCGTCCGCGTCGGCGGCGTCCAGGTGCTGCTCTCCTCCACCCCCGAGCCGTCCAAGGACGGCATCGCCTGGAACGTCGAGCACGACGTCACCCGCTACGCCCCGCTCTTCACCGGCGGCCCGCAGGACTTCTCCTTCGACCTCGCCAACGTCACCGACGCCACCTACACCGGCGTCTTCACGATCAGCGCCAACCTGACCTTCTACACCGCCGACGCCCGCCGGCCGGCCGCCCGCGCCGCCGACCGGCTGCTCACCACCGGACCGTTCGGGCTCACCAGCACCTCCCCCGCCGCCGGGCGCGACCTCACCTTCCCGCAGAACCTCGAACGCCTCACCGCCGAGGTCTACGCCCGGGGCGGCGGCGCCTGCGAGGAGTTCGCGTACGCCTCCGCCCCGGACGCCTTCGCCGCCGCCAACCCGGGCACCGGCATCTGCGGCAAGGGCCCGTTCCGCGAGCTGCGGCTGACCGTGGACGGCCGGGTGGCCGGCGCGGTCTGGCCGTACCCGGTGATCTACACCGGCGGCTGGGACCCGCTGCTCTGGCGGCCCGTGCCCGGCGTCTTCGCCTTCGACCTGCCCGCCTACCGGCTCGACCTCACCCCGTACGTCGGGCTGCTGCTGGACGGCCGGCCGCACGCCGTGGGCGTCACCCTGAACACCGCCGAGGCGCAGAGCAACGACATCTGGACCGGCCAGGTCAACCTCTTCGCCGAGACCGACCACGGCGCCGACCGCACCACCGGACAGCTCACCGACCACCGGGTCGCCCCGGAGGCCACCGTCGCGACCGACCTCGCCGACCACGGCGGCGGCAGCGGCGACTGGACGGTCACCGCCGCCCGGAACGACCTCGCCCGGGGCTGGGTGCAGACCTCGCACGGCCGGATCACCACCGAGGTCCGCGACGAACTCGCCTTCCGCTCCACCCAGCGACTGCGCGACGCGGGCAACGACGTGACGCTGCACAACGGCGCCGACCTCACCCGCACCACCGCCACCTGGGGCGGCGGCCCGCACCGCACCACCACCGTCCACGAGGGCGAACCGCTGGACGTCAGCTACCGGGTGAGCCGCGACGCGGCCGGCAACACCGACCAGACCACCGCCATGGACCTCGGCTACCACCGCGACACCACCGCGGCGACCGGCGGCCACGTCACCGAGCGCTCCACCGTCGACCACACCCTGCGCCCCACCGCCACGCGGCACGACGGGGACCGCACCGTCCGGACCGGCAGCAGCGCCGAGGAGTACCGGAGCACCGGGCCCGAGGGGCCGTACCGTCGGACGCTGAGCTTCGTGGACGGCTGGCCGCGGCCCTGACGGCCGCCGCTCGCCGCCGCTCACTGGCACGTCGACGCCCGAGTTGCGAAATTGGTCGGATTCATACCGTTCACCCCTGGTGCACGGCCCGTAGGAGGCGCATGATGGGAGGTGGACCTGCGAGGTAGCTGAAGGAAGTTCGACCGCAGGAGGCAGTGGCGACGGATCGAGACGGATCAGGGTCTGCCGCTGGGACTACCTCGGTCGACGATCGAACTACCGGCCGGAGGACGTCACGTCCGGAGGCCACCCCCACCTCGTAGGTTCCGCGCGTCCACGGAGCATCCCCTCGGCCCGTGGACGCGCACCTTTTCCCGCGCGCCGCGCCTCCCGCGTCCTGTCCCCGCGCCGCACCTCCGGCGCCCCCGGCTACCGCGCGCCCGCCCAGCCCATCTCCCAGGCGTGCACCGCGATCCCGACCCGGTTCGCCACCCCGAGCTTGCGCTGGATGCTGGCGACGTGGGTCTTCACCGTTCCCGGCGAGATGAACAGCTCCGCGGCGATGTCCGCGTTGGTGCGGCCCGCGGCGACGTGCCCGGCGATCTCCACCTCCCGCTCGGTCAGCGGCACCACCGGCGCCGCCCGCCGGCGCTCCGGGCGGCGCGGCTGCGTCACGTGCCGCAGCAGCCGGACCGTGACCGACGGGCTGATCAGGCTCTCCCCGTCCGCCGCCGCCCGTACCGCCTCGGCGAGCAGGGACGGGCCGGAACGCTTCAGCAGGAAGCCGGACGCCCCGTGCTGCAGGGCCGGGTACACGTACTCGTCCAGGTCGAAGGTGGTCAGCACCACCACCCGCACCGGCTCCGCCACGTCCGGCCCGGCCAGCCGCCGGGTCAGCTCCAGTCCGTCCATCCGCGGCATCCGGATGTCGACCAGCGCTACGTCCGGCCGCAGTTCGGCCGCCAGCTCCAGCGCGGACAGCCCGTCCGCCGCCTCGCCCACCACCTCGATGTCCGGCTGGGCCGTCAGGATCCGCCGGACACTCCGCCGGACGGCCTCCTGGTCGTCGGCGATCAGGGTGCGGATCACCCGCCGGCCCCCACCGTTCGCACTCGTCACGCCCAGCAGTGTGGCGCACGGGTGGCGGACGGGAAAGTTCACGCGGTGGAACCGGCCCGGTTCACCTTCGTCCGGTGAGCTGGCCGCCATGAACGATTCCAGTGGACGTCCCTCCGTCAGCAGGCGCGGGCTCCTGGCCGGCGCGACCGGCGTCGGCCTCGGCGGTGCCGTCTCCCTCGCCGGCGTCCAGGCCACCCCCGCCGCCGCCTCCCCGGTGCTCTGGCAGCGCCCGGACCGCTCCGGCGCGCCCCGCGTGGCCGGCCTGCACCTCCAGTTCGGCTCGGACGCCTCGCGCGAGGTGGTGGTCTCCTGGCACACCACCAGGTCCGTCGGCAACCCGCGTGTGATGTACGGGACTTCGAACAACGGCTTCGGCCGGACGGTCCAGGCCTCGACCCGCACGTACCGGGACGCCGCCTCCGGCACCGATGTCCAGGTGCACCACGCCCGGCTGACCGGCCTGCACGCCGACACGGACTACGTCTACGCCGCCGTCCACGACGGCACCACCCCCGAGCTCGGCACCGTCCGCACCGCCCCGCGCGGCCGGTCCGCCTTCACCTTCACCAGCTTCGGCGACCAGGGCACCCCCACCCTCGGCAGGAAGACCGCCAACGGCTACGTGAACGACAACCTCGGCAGCCCCGCCGCCGGCGACACCACCGCCGGGGTCGAGCGGATCGCCCCGCTGTTCCACCTGCTCAACGGCGACCTGTGCTACGCGAACATCGCCACCGACCGGGTCCGCACCTGGTCCGACTGGTTCGAGAACAACAGCCGCTCGGCCCGCCACCGCCCCTGGATGCCCGCGGCCGGCAACCACGAGAACGAGAAGGGCAACGGCCCGATCGGCTACGGCGCCTACCAGGTGTACTTCGAGCTGCCGGACGCCCGCTCCGACGCGGAGACCCACGGCCTGTGGTACTCGTTCACGGCCGGCTCGGTACGCGTGATCAGCCTCAACAACGACGACGTGGCCTACCAGGACGGCGGCAACAGCTACGTCCACGGCTACTCCGGCGGCGCCCAGCAGCGCTGGCTGGAGCGGGAGTTGATCGCGGCCAACGCGGACCCGGGGATCGACTGGATCGTGGTCTGCATGCACCAGGTGGTGATCTCCACCGCCGACAGGTTCAACGGTGCCGACCTCGGCGTCCGCGAGGCCTGGGTGCCGCTGTTCGACAAGTACGGCGTGGACCTGGTGGTCTGCGGCCACGAGCACCACTACGAGCGCTCGCACCCGATCCGCGGCCAGCAGCCGACCGACACCCGCACGCCGATCCCGGTCTCCACCGGCACCGAGACCATCGACACCACCAAGGGCACCGTCCACATGGTCATCGGCGGCGGCGGCACCTCCGCCCCGTCCAACCAGCTCTTCTTCAGCCCCGCCAAGGCGCGGGTGATCACCGGCGTCGGCGCCGTCGACCCGGCCACCGGCAAGCGCCCACCGGTGTACGTGATCGAGGACGCCCCCTGGTCCGCCTTCCGGGACGCCGACAACCCGTACGGCTTCGCCTCCTTCGACGTCGACCCGGGCGGCCGCAACGGGCAGACCACCATCGGCGTCACCTACTACTCCGTCAGCGGCCCGTACGGGGACCTCGTCCCGGTCGACCGCTTCACCCTGACCCGCCCGCGCGGCACCCGCGGCGGCGGCCGGGGTCACTAGGGCGTACTCGGCGGCAGCCCTCCGACCGGCGGAGACGTCCACGCCCGTACGCCCCACCCGGTAGCCCCTCCGCCTCACGCGCACGCGGTGCACGGACACAGCGCACGGACGCGGCGCCGACTCGATCGGGTCGGCGCCGCGGGGCGCGCCTCAGCGCCCCGGCAGGGAGCAGCCGACCCGCCAGCCCGCGGGCGTGCCCGGGCCGGCGGTCAGCGAGCCCCCGTGGGCGGCGGCCCGGGCGGTGAGTCCGGCCAGGCCGGTGCCACCGGCGCCCGGGCGGCGGCGCAGCAGCGGCTTGCGGGCGGGGCCACCGTCGTCGGTGACGGTCAACTCGACGGCGCCGCGCTCACCGGGGGCCACCCGGACGGTGACCTCGGTGGCCTGCGGGGCGTGCCGGCGGATATTGGTCAGCGCCTCCAGGACCACGGCGTACGCGGTCGCCTCGGCCTCGGCGGAGAGCCGGCCGGCGGTGCCGGGCGCCTGCTCGACGGTGGCACGCAGGGCGCCGGTGGTGCCGAAGCGGGCTACGAGCTCGGGGAGGTCGGCCAGGCCCAGCCGACGCGTGGTCGCTCCGCCCGCCCGGTCCGACCCGTCGGAGCGGTCGCCCTTGAGGTCCGTGCCACCCTGGCCGTCCCGGCCCTCCCGGCCCTCCCGGCCCTCCCGGCCGCTCGGCTCGCGCAGGGCGCCGACCATCTCGTCCATCGAGTCCAGTGCCCGCAGCCCGGCCTCCTCCAGGCGGCGCAGCAGTGCGGTCGTCTCCTCCGGCTCCTGGCCCGGGAGTTGGCCGGCCTGGGCCTCCAGCACGATGCCGGTGATCTCGTGGGCGACGAAGTCGTGCAGTCCCCGGGCCACCTCCAGCCGCTGTTGGCGCCGGGCCCGGGCCACCGCCCGCTCCCGGCGGGCGTCCAGGACGCGCAGGTAGAGGGCCGCCGCCGCGACACCGAGCAGTGGGAGCAGCGAGATCAGCACCCCGGCCACCGGCCCGGCCGCACCGCCCTGCGGCGTCCGCAGGGCGAACCGCAGCGGCAGCAGCACCGCCGCCAGTCCCACCAGCCCGCCGACCGGACCGGCCGACCGGTCGGGCAGCCACCGAACGGCCCGGAAGAGCAGTCCGAGCAGGGCGAGCCACTCGAACGGCAGCCAGAACGCGGGCAGCCGGTACGGCCCCGGGTAGACCGCGTCGACCAGCAGCGAGGCCCCGGCCACCGCTCCGGCGGCCGCACCGAGCGTGATCCGACCTGCGGGCCAGGGCAGCAGTGCCGCCACCGCGGCGAGCACCGCCGTCAGGGCGAGCAGCGCGGCCGCTCCCCGGGCGTCCGGTTGCGCCAGCAGGACGGGCGCCAGCAGGGCGAACGCGGAGACGGCGGCGAGCGTCCGACGGATCCGGGCCGGTCGCGGCCGTGCGGGATCGGGGTGAACGAAGGGAGAGTCGGTGGGCACCCGGCCGAGCCTACGGGCAGCTCTCCCGGGGGAGGCGCGATCCTCCTCAGGAGGGAGCGGTCCGCCGTCAACTCCCCTCCGCAGCGGGAGGTCTGCGCGACCGGGCGGGAGCATGATCGGTGGCATCGGAACACCCGCAGAGGACGCCCGCAAGCGACACCCGAACCGGACACCCGCACCGGCCGCCCGCACCGGACCCCCGGACGGGAACAGCCACCCGGGAACACCCGCGCCGAAGGAGACCCGAACCGCCATGAACCGCCGCCTCGCCACCGCCGCACTCTCGCTGCTCCTGCTGGCCGCGACCGCCGCCACCGCCGCACCGGCCGCCGTCGCGGAGCCGGCCCCCGCCGCACCGGTCACCGCTCCGGAACCGGCCTCCCCAGCAGGCGACTTCGGGCCGGTCGGTGTACGCGGCACCGGCAACACCGTCCTCACCGCCGGGTTCCAGGGCTTCGAGGGCGACCCGGTTCGGATCTCGGTGGACGCCCGTGCCACCACCAACACCGATCCGCGCGGCACCACGGGCCACTTCCACGTCCGTCACGTGCACACCGACGGCCGGCTGGTCGCCGACTTCGAGGGCGACATCACCTGTCTGGCCGTCGGCGGCCGGGAGGCGATCGCCACCGGGGTGGTCACCAAGGGCGAGGCGCCGTGGTTCCTGGGCCTGGAGCTGATCGGACAGAAGGTCTCGCTCTCGGTGGAGGACGACGGGCGGCGCGGGGACCGAATGGGCTGGGTCTGGGGCGCGCTCGGCCAGCCGGTGTCGGACTGCCAGGGCACGGTACCGTTCATCCGCACGACCAGTGGTGACTTCTCCGTGCGCAGCTGACACCCGGCCGACCGGGCCGACAGGACCGGTCAGGGCCCCCCGGGCCAACCAGGGCCGACCGGGCGACGATCGGGGCTGCGCACCGCCACCCGAGCACCCGCAGACCTGGAGGCCCCGTTGTCCCTCGACCGTCCGACCGCTCCGCCACCGGCGAGCGCGGGGTTCAACGACCTGACACGGGGGGGGCCGTTTAACCCCCCCCCCCCCCCCGATAGCCCCCCAACACCCCGCAGGGCCCCCGCGGGGCGGGCATA
>NZ_JBHXEM010000052.1:37230-55628 GCF_042724755.1 Kitasatospora sp. NPDC127067
GCCCGTGGCGCCCCCTCTCCCCCCCGCCGGCCCCCCCCCCCCCCCCCGGGCGCGCGGGGTTTAAACCCACCTGCCGGGGCGGGCCCGTTCACCCCCGCGCCCGACCGGCATTCGCCCGACTACGCCCGGCTGGCCGCCGTCGGGCCGTACTTCGCGCTGGACACCTCGCCGGCCGGACGGCCGCCCGAGGGCTTCCGGCCGCTGGCCGAGCTGTACGGCACCGGACCGGACGCGCCGTTGGCGGCGCGGCTGCGGGTGGTGGCGCAGCGGCTCGGCACCGGGGAGCCCCGGGTCGCCGCCTCGATCCTGCACCTGGGGCTGGCCGCCCGTTTCTGGTCGGTGGGGCTGGGCTCGGCGGTCCTGCTGGGGACGGTCCCGTCCTTGGAGCACGCCTGGGTGCGGATCCCGGACCAGGGCCCGCTCGACCTGTGGGCACCGCCGGAGCCCGCCCGTCCGGACGCCGGCTCGCTCGCCGACCAGCTCCACGAGGCCGTCCTGCTGGGACAGTTGACGCCGCTGGCGGAGGCCGTCCGGGCCGCCGCTCCGCTCTCCCGCCGTCTGCTGCTCGGCAACGCCGCCTCCGCACTGGCCGGGACGCTGCGGGTGCTGGACGCCCACGCGCCGGACGCCGCACGGGCGTTGGCCGCGGAGCTGCTGGACCGTCCGCCGCTGGCCGGGTCGGGCATCCTGCGCGCCGGGCCGGGTGGCACGGCGTTCCGGCGGAACAGTTGCTGCCTCTACTACCGGGTGGGTCCGGGTGCCGGGCTCTGCGGGGACTGCTGCTTCAGCACGCCGCCCGGCCGCGGGAAGCGGAACGAGTAATACCTTCACAAATGTAGGTCATACAGATCTCCGGCCGCCGTCAGCCGCGCACCACCGCCCAGTCCACCGCCGCGGACGGCACCCCGGCCCGCTCGGCCGCCGGGTCCGCGAGCAGTCCGCGCGCCAGCGAACCCACCGGCAGGGCCGGGGTGGTGGCGGCCAGCACCCTGCCCTCGCCGTCGAGCAGCGCCGCGTCGCCGGACAGCGCCCGCAGCGGGGGCACCAGCAGCCGCTCCAGCGCGGCCAGCGGGACGTCCCCGGCCACCACCCCGACGAAGCCCGCGCCCGGAACGACCACCGGCCGGGCGCAGCACAGCACGTACCGGTCGGCACAGAGCAGGTCGACCTGCGGCCCGGCCACCGCGGCCCGCCCCTCGTCCCGGGGCCGGGCGAACCAGGGCAGCGCCCGGTAGTCGTAGAACTCGGCGTCCGCCGGGTCGAGCGCAAGCCGCAACCGCCGCTCCCCCGCCCCGCGCGCACCGCGGTACCACCACTCCACGTGCAGGTCGGCGTCGGCGAGCGCGCCGGGTGCCACGACCGCTCCGCAGCCGAACCAGCGCGAGCCGGGCCGCGCCAGCAGCTCGCCCACGACCCCGTGCACCACGGCGAGTTCGGCCGCGGCGGGCCGGCGCCCCTCGGCGGCCGCCCGGGCCCAGCAGCCCGCCGCGACCGCCCGCAGGCCGTCCAGTTCGGCGAGCACCGCGTCGACGGCGGCGGCGATCCGCCGGGCGCACCGCTCGACGGCGGCAGGGTCACCGGCGGCGGGCTCGCCCAGGACGGGCCCGCCGGCGGCGGACTCACCGGCAACCGGCACACCGGCGGATCGGGCCACGGGCAGGGTGGTGCTGAACGCGCTGGTCATGACGGCTCCGGCGGCGAGGGAGGGATCCGGGAACGGTGGCGCGGCCCCGACTCAGCCGTCGTCCGCCAACTCCAGGTGCCGCCGGACCAGATGGTGCACGCAGGCCACGGCGTGCGTCTCGGCGGCGGCCCGGGCGCCGGCCGCGTCGCCGGCCAGCACGGCGACCAGGATCTCCCGGTGCTGCTCGGCGAAGCGCTCCTGGTCCGGCCCGTGCGGGGCGGGCAGCCAGAGCAGCGGGCCCAGTTCGGCCTGGAGCCGGACGGCGAGCTGGGTGAGCCGCACCGACTGCGCGGCGACGGCGAGTTCGATGTGGAAGCGGGCGTCGGCGCGGCGCTGCTCGGCGGGCCCGGCGGCGTCGCGCAGGTCGTGCACCAGTCGGGTGAGCCGGGGGCCGAGGTCGGCCGGGGCGCGCTCGGCGGCGAGCCGGGCGGCGGTGCCGAAGACGGCCAGCTCCTCGTCGCCGAGGTCGCGCAGGTCGACGGTGGCGAGGTCGCGCAGCCGGGCGAGCTGCAGGTGTTCGGAGCCCTCGGCGGGGGTGCGGACGAAGCTGCCGCCGTTGCGGCCGCGCCGGGTCTCGATCAGTCCGGCCTCGCGGAGCAGGGCGAGGGCCTCGCGGACGGTGCCGTTGGCGACGCCGAGCTGGTCGGCCAGGTCGTTCTCGCTGGGCAGCTGGTCCCCGTCGGCGACCAGTCCGAGGGCGATCGCCTCGGTGATCCGGCGGGCCACCGCGTCGGCGCGGCCGAGGTCGGCGAGCGGCGCGAGGACGGCACTGAGCAGCGGGGTCGCACTGCCGATGGTCGTCACGCCGCTCCCCTCCCCGATCGCCGTCACCGGATCCTCGCCGGATCGCCGCCGGATCGCCGCCCGATCACTGCCCGATCGCCGCCGGACCCTCGCCCGATCACTGCCCGACCGGATGTTTCCCGCAGGGTACCTCCAGGTCCGACGCGCACCCTTGCCCCTAGAAACTCAATCTCGTATGTTTTCCCGCAACCTCGGCCCGAGCCGCACCCCGCAGTGCTCCCCCACGCATCACGACACGTTCCCAGGAGCAGGTCATGACCGATGCCAGTGCACGTGCCACCGTCCACTCCCCCGACCCGGACGCCGAACGGCTGGCCGCCCTCGGCTACACCTCCGAGTTCAAGCGCGACATGAGCCTCTGGGCGAACTTCTCGCTCGGCTTCACCTATCTCTCCCCCGTCGTTGGCGTGTACACACTCTTCGCCACCTCACTTCGGACCGCCGGGCCGCCGATGGTCTGGAGCTTCCTGATCGCGGGCCTCGGCCAGCTGCTGGTGGCCCTGGTGTTCAGCGAGGTGGTCGCCCAGTTCCCGGTGGCCGGCGGGGTGTACCCGTGGGCGCGCCGGCTCTGGGGCCGCACCTGGGGCTGGCTGACCGGCTGGACCTACCTGCTGGCACTGATGTCCACCATCGCGGCCGTCTCCTACGGCGCCGGCCCGTACGTGGCCGCCCTGCTGGGCGTCGAGCCGAGCACCGCGACGACCGTCTGGTGCGCACTGGGCCTGCTGGCGCTCGCCACCGTGATCAACCTCGGCGGCACCCGGGTGCTGTCGGCGGCGGCCGTGTTCGGCTTCGCCGCCGAGTTGCTCGGCGCCCTGGCGGTCGGCGCCTGGCTGCTGCTGACGCACCGCTACCACGGCCTCGGCGTGGTCCTCGACCGCTTCGGCGCGGGCGGCGACGGCGACTACGCCGACGCCTTCCTGGCCGCCGGTCTGATCGCGGTCTTCCTGTTCTTCGGCTTCGAGGCCTGCGGCGACGTCGCCGAGGAGGTGCCGGCCCCGGGTCGACAGATCCCCAAGTCGATGCGGCGCACCATCTACGTGGGCGGCGCTGCGGCGATCGGGGTCAGCCTGGCCCTGGTGATGTCGATCCAGGACATCGGCGCGGTGGTCTCCGGCGACGACAAGGATCCGGTCGCCAAGGTGCTGCACGACGCCTTCGGCGCGGTCGGCGCCCGGGTGGTGATCGGCGTGGTGCTGATCTCCTTCCTGTCCTGCGTGCTCAGCCTCCAGGCGGCGGCGAGCCGGCTCGCCTACTCCTTCGCCCGGGACCGGATGATCGTGGGCAGCCGGCTGCTGGCCACCGTCTCGGACCGGCTGCGGGTACCGCCGTACGCGCTGCTGCTCGCCGCGGCGCTGCCCGGTGTGATCATCGTGGGTGCCTCGGTGCTCTCCGAGGGCGCCCTCACGAAGATCATCTCCTTCTCCAGCATCGGCATCTACCTGGCCTTCCAGATGGTGGTGCTGGCCGCCCTGCGGGCCCGGCTGCGCGGCTGGCGCCCGAGCGGGGACTTCCGGCTCGGCCGCTGGGGCCTGGCGGTGAACATCGGCGCGCTGGTCTACGGCCTCGCCGCGATCGTCAACATCTGCTGGGGCCGCACCCCGGACGCCGCCTGGTACGACAACTACCTGGTGCTGCTCTCGGCGGTGGTCGTGCTCGCGGCCGGCGGCCTCTACCTCCTGCTGGCCCGCCCGCACCTGCGCGGCGACGCCCCCTCGGGCGACGCGACGGCCGCGCCCGGGGCCACGTCCGCCGAACCGGCCCGGGGGCGGGCATGACCGGACTCCCGCTGGACGGCATCCTGGTCGCCGACTTCGGCCGGGTGCTCGCCGCGCCCTACCTGACCATGCTGCTGGCCGACCTCGGCGCCGACGTGATCAAGGTCGAGCAGCCCGGCACCGGCGACGACACCCGCACCTGGGGCCCGCCGCACGCCCAGGGCGAGGCCACCTACTTCCTCTCCGTCAACCGCAACAAGCGCTCCCTCACCCTCGACCTGCGCGAACCGGCCGACCACGCCCGCGCCGTCGAACTCGTCCGCCGCGCCGACGTGCTGGTGGAGAACTTCCGCCCCGGCACGATGGCCCGCCACGGCCTCGGCCCGGACCGCGCCCAGACCCTCAACCCGCGGCTCGTCTACTGCTCGATCACCGGCTTCGGCCCCGGCAAGGGCGCCGAACTGCCCGGCTACGACCTGCTGGTGCAGGCCGTCGGCGGACTGATGTCGGTGACCGGCCCGGCCCCCGGCGAACCGGTGAAGACCGGCGTCGCACTGGTGGACGTGCTGACCGGGCTGCACGCGGCGGTCGGCGTGCTGGCCGCACTGCGCGAGCGCGAGACCACCGGCCGGGGCCAGCTGGTGGAGCTGAACCTGCTCTCCACGCTGCTCTCCGGCCTGGTCAACCAGTCCGCCGGCTACACCCTGGCCGGCGCGGTGCCGGGCATCCTCGGCAACCGCCACCCGTCCATCGCCCCCTACGAGATGTTCACCGCCGCCGACCGCCCGCTGGTCGTCGCGGTCGGCAACGACCGGCAGTTCGCCGCGCTCTGCCGGGGCGTGGGCGCCCCCGAACTGGCCGACGACCCCCGCTTCGCCACCAACTCCGACCGGGTCGCGCACGTCACCGTGCTGGCCCGCGAGCTCACCGACCGGCTCGAACGCCGCACCGCCGCCGAGTGGTTCGCGGTGCTCACCCCGCTCGGCGTGCCCTGCGGCCCGGTCAACGACCTGGCCGAGGCCTTCGACCTCGCCGACTCGCTCGGCCTGCGGCCCCGGGCGCCGCTGCCCGGCCCGGACGGCCGCCCGCTGGACCTGGTCGCCAACCCGATCGGCCTCTCCCGCACCCCGCCCCGCTACCAGCTGCCCCCGCCCCGGCTCGGCGAGCACACCGCCGAACTCACCGCCTGGCTGGACACCCCGCACGACCGGCCGCCGCACGGCGGGTCTCCCTACGAGCAGCCTCCGCACGACCGGCCGCCGCACAACCCTCCCCCGCACGACCAGGACTTCGAGGACCGCCCATGAGCACCCCGCACGGCACCGGCACCGCCATGTCCGACCCGCTCGACCTGATCGACTTCGCCACCCTCCTCGCCGAGGAGGAGCGCGAGATCCAGGCCGCCGTCGCCCGGTTCCTCGCCGACCGGGTCCGCCCGCACCTGCCGGAGTGGTCCGACAACGCCCACTTCGCCCGCGAACTCGCCCCCGAACTCGGCGCGTTGGGCCTGCTCGGGATGCACCTGGACGGCGTCCGGCTGCCCGCCGAGGCCCGACTGCCGGGCGCGAAGGGGCTGCGCGGCCCGCTGTCCTGCCTGAACGAGGCGCGGTTCGGCATCCTGTTCGGCGCGGTCGGTGCGGGCCGGGACTCGCTCCAGGCGGCGCTGCGGTACGCGGACTCGCGGGTCCAGTTCGACCGGCCGATCAGCGGTTTCCAGCCGACCCAGCGCAAGTTCGCCGACATGGCGCTCGCGCTCGGCAACTCCGCACTGCTGGCCGTCCACCTCGGCCGGCTCAAGGACGGCGGGCGGCTGCGTCCCGAGCAGGTCAGCGTCGGCAAGCTCAACAACGTGCGGGAGGCGCTGGCGATCGCCCGCGAGTGCCGCACGGTCCTCGGGGCCAACGGCATCTCGCTGGAGTACTCGCCGATCCGGCACGCCAACAACCTGGAGTCGGTGCTGACCTACGAGGGCACCAGCGAGATCCACACGCTGGTGGTCGGCCAGGCGCTCACCGGGCAGGCGGCCTACCGCTAGGCGCGCCACGCCCCGGGCGCGCCCCCTCCCCGGGACGCGCCGAGGCCCGCGTCCGGCTTGTCCAGAGCCGGGCGCGGGCCGCCCCGTTCCCACCCGCTGCCGATGCCCGTGGCGCCGGGTGGAGTCTCTCCGGGGAGTCCGGTCAGACCGCGACCGTCTCCTCCATCTCCTCCTCGGCCTCCTGCGGCGCCTCCACCGGACGGCGTCCACGCCCCTCGTACATGGCTGCGGCCACCAGGGCGGCCCCGCCGAGCAGCAGCCAGACCAGCAGGGTCACGACGTGCCCGCCGAGGCCCGCGCCGCCGTCGAAGTACATGATGCTGCGCGCGCCCTCCAGGAAGCCCGCGCCCGTCCAGAAGCCGTGCAGGCCACCGAAGAACCCGTTCTGCAGTTCGGGCCGGTAGATGCCGCCGGAGGAGGTGAAGTTCAGCATCACGAACAGCACCATCAGGGCCAGCGTGGTCCACTTCTTCAGGAAGCTGTGCAGGCCGATGCCGATCAGCACGATGCCCGCCGAGTAGAGCCAGCCGAGCGCCCAGATCGCCGCGTAGTCGTGGTCGACCACGTGGAAGACCGGCCCCGCGGTGACGATCCCGATCACGCTGACCACCAGCGAGACGGCCACTCCGACCAGTGCCCGGATCTTCACGCTCAGCCCCGCGCCGGCCGCGCCGATCGCCGCGACGCTGGCGTAGGAGCCGATGCTCAGCGCGACCAGCAGGAAGAACAGGCCCTGTCCGGTCGGGTCGCCCTTGGCCGGGGTGGTCAGGTCGGTCACGTGCAGCGGCACGCCCTGCCTGTCGGTGACGTTGGTGAACACGGCGGTGGCAGCCACCACGGAGGTGTCCGAGTTGCCCTTGGCGACGATCAGTTCGGGGCTCTTGCCGTCCGGGACGAAGGCGCCCACCAGGTCCCGGTCGCGCAGTTGCTGCTCGGCGGCGGCCCGGTCGTCCACGGTGCGGACGTCGAGCGCGTCCCCGGCCTTGCCCTGGATCGCCTGCGCCAGGCCCTGCGCCTGCGGCGTGGTGCCGACCACGGCCACCTTGAGGTGGTGCGGCTCGGGCTGGTGGAAGGCGCCCTGGTAGGCGAGCGCCATGCCCAGGCACATCAGCAGCGGGGTGATCAGGTGGGTGGCCAGGTGCTTGAGCGAGTGCCCCAGGGTGGGCGCTGCGGCGGGGTTCCGGGGTGTGCTCATGGCGTTCGTACCGTCCTCCGGTGGTGTCTCTCGGTGACGAGAAGGTGGGAAATGCAACCAATGCAGGTGGTAAATGCAACCATCTATCGATGTAGCTTGCAACTATCCGACATCATTCGGAAGCCTGGCCGGGGCGGCCGTCAGCCGACCGGACACCGACCGACCGGCGACCGGCCGGCGACCGGCCGGCGACCGGCCGACGACCGGCCCTGCCCGGGGCGACCGTCAGCCCAGCTCGAACACCCCGTACGAGAACCCGTCCGCCCGCAGCTCCCCGTCCACCAGCCGCACGCCCTGCACCTCCAGCGGCCGGACGCCCCGCGCCCACCGGCCACCCTCCGGCAGGCCCGGCAGCCGAACGGACGCCGGCTCCCGGCCCGGGTTGACCGCCACCAGGTACCGCCCGGCCCGGGTGTACACCAGCGGGTAGCCGGCGTGGCGGACCTCCAGCCCGCCGGTCGCGCCCAGCCCCGGGTGCGCCCGGCGCAGTGCGATCAGCCGCCGCACGGTGTGCAGCAGCGAGGTCGGGTCGGCGCGCTGGGAGAGCACGTCCGGGCGGTGCGGGTCCGGGTCCACCGGCAGGTACAGCCGCTCGGGCGGGGCGCTGGAGAAGCCCGCGGTCGGGCCGGGCGTCCACTGCATCGGGGTGCGCGAGCCGGCCCGGTTGAACCGCGGGCCGAGCACGCTGCCCTCGGTGTCGGGCAGGCCCGGCAGGTAGCGCATACCGATCTCGTCGCCGTAGTAGACGGCCGGGAGGGTGGGCCAGGTGAGCAGGAAGGCGAAGGCCGGGGCGAGTTGATCCGCGCCGCGCGGGCCGGTGGCCAGGCGGGAGAAGTCGTGGTTGGCGGTGGGCAGCACGATGTGCCCGCCGCCCTCGGTGAGTTCGGCCGCCGAGCGCCAGGCGTCCAGGAAGGGCTGTGGGGTGCCGCGGCCCTCTGCCTCGAAGTAGCAGGCCTCCTGGTGCCAGAACTCCTCGACCGTCCCGCCGTTGTTGTTCCAGAGCGAGCGCAGCGGCAGGCCGTGGTCCTCCCCGCCGAAGTGCAGGAAGAAGTCCGCGTGGAAGCCCGCCGCGACGGCGGCGGCCGGGTCGCCCCACTCGGCGAGCAGGGCGGCCTCGGGGTGGCCGCGGTCCAGCCAGTCGCGCAGCTCGGTCCAGAGCTTGGCGGTCTCCGCCTTGCCCGGGTCGTCCTTGACCAGCGAGTACGCCATGTCCACCCGGAAGCCGGACACCCCGAGGCCGAGCCAGTGCGCCATGATCGCGCGCAGCGCCGCCCGGTTGGCGCGCGGGCCGTCCGCGTCCACCGCCTGCCGCCAGGGCTCCTCCGAACTGCTGCGCGCGTAGCCGAAGTTGAGCGCCGGCTGACAGTCGAAGAAGTTCGGCAGGTACCAGCCGGGGCGGCTGCCGGGCGAGGCCACGAAGCCGTCCACCGGGCGGTCGGACCAGATGTAGCGGTGGTCGGCCGGGTCCTCGGCGGAGGCCAGGAACCAGGGGTGGCGGTCGGAGGTGTGCCCGGCCACCAGGTCCAGCAGGACCCGGATTCCCCTGCGGCGGGCGGCCTCGACCAGGGCCACCAGGTCATCGGTGCCGCCGTAGCGCGGGGCGGGGGCGAGGTAGTCGGTGACGTCGTACCCGGCGTCGCGGAACGGCGAGGCGAAGCAGGGGTTGAGCCAGACGGTGTCGATGCCGAGCCAGGCGAGGTGGTCCAGGTGCCCGGCGATGCCGGCGAAGTCGCCGATGCCGTCGCCGTCGGAGTCGGCGAAGCTCTGCGGGTAGATCTGGTACAGCACGGCGTCGGCGAGCCAGTCGGGGCCGGGGCGGGTCGAGGTCATGGGTGGTTCCTCCTGCCGGGGTCCGGGGGCCCGGGTCTGGCCGGGCGGGGCTGAGCCGGGACGGGCTCGGCCGGGGCCGAGCCGGGTGCCCCCGATTCTCGTCCAATCCCGGCCGTCCCGACAGCCCGCCTCGCCCCGCCACCGCCTTCTTCACGGGGCCCGCATTCGCGCCGCCTTCTTCACGGGACCCGCGGCGACGGCGCCCCCTACGAGGCCGCCGCCGCGCAGGCCGACGTGAACGCCCGGGCCCGCCGGGTGATCTCCGCCCAGTCCCCCGCCGCGACCACGTCCGGCGGCACCACGTCCGTCCCCGCGCAGACCGCGAGCGCGCCGTGCGCCAGGAACTCGGCGGCGTTGCCCGCACTCACCCCGCCGGAGGCCACCAGCGGCACGTCGGGATAGGGGCCGCGCAGGTCCTTGAAGTAGCCGGGGCCGAACGCCCGGGCCGGGAAGATCTTGACGGCGGCGGCGCCGAGGTCCACCGCGTGCGCGACCTCGGTCGGGGTGAGCGCCCCGAGCACCACCGGCACCCCGGCGGCGGCCGCCGCCTCGGCGACCTCGGGCCGGCAGCCGGGGGTGACCAGGAAGGCCGCCCCCGCCTCGACCCCGCGCCGGGCCTGCTCCGCGGTCAGTACCGTCCCGAGGCCGACCCGCCAGCCGGCCTTCGACGCCTTCAGCAGATGATCCGTCACATGTGGTGTGGTGCAGGTGAATTCGGTGAGGTTGATGCCTCCCTCGGCGAGGGCGGCGCAGAGCGCGGCGGCATCCGGGATCCGGGGTGCGCGGACCACCGCGATCACCGGGTCGTCGCGCAGGAAGGAGAGGTCGCGTGGGAAGGAGCGGTCACGCAGGACGGAGGGGTCGGTCGAAGCAGGGAGATCGGTCGGGGCGGAGAGCTCGGTCATATGGCCAGGGTTCCTCGATCGGTGCGGCGCAGGGCGCGCCCGGGCCGGGCGCCGGTGGTGCGACCCTGCCGGACGACGGCGGTGCCGTTGACGTACACGTACTCGATGCCCTCGGCGGGCAGCCGGGGGCGCTCGAAGGTGGCGGCGTCCCGGACCTTCCCGGGGTCGAGGAGCACCAGGTCGGCGTGGTGGCCGGGGGCGATCCGGCCGCGCCGGTCCAGCCCCAGCCGGGCGGCCGGGCGGCCGGTCATCCGGGCGATCGTCTCCTCCAGCGTCAGCACACCCAACTCCCGGCTGTAGTGGCCGAGGTAGCGGGGGAAGGTGCCCCAGGCCCGCGGGTGCGGCCGGGCCCCGACCAGCAGTCCGTCGCTGCCGACGGTGTGGGCGGGGTGGCGCATGATGGCCCGGACGTTCTCCTCGTGCCCGACGTGCTGGAGGATCGTGGTGGACAGTTCGTCCCGGCGCAGCAGGTCCAGGAACACCTCGGTGCCGGTCCGTTCCTCCTCCTCGGCCAGTTCGGCGACGGTGCGGCCGACCGCGCCGTCGAGCGCGGCCGAGCGGACGCCGGAGATCTGGATCGTCGTCCAGTCGGTGACCACGCCGTGGCAGCCGTCGCTGCCCTTCTCCTCCACCTCGTACCGGATCCTCGCGCACTGCGCGGGGTCGGCGAGCCGCGCCAGCGTCGCGGCCGGGCCGCCCTCGGTGGCCCAACTAGGCAGCAGGGCGGCCAGGGTGGTGGATCCGGGCAGGTAGGGGTAGCTGTCCAGGGTGAGGTCGACGCCGTCGGCGAGCGCCCGGTCGAGAAGCTCCAGCAGCTCGCCGGCCCGGCCCCGGTTGACCCCGAAGTTCATCGTGGCGTGGGTCAGGTGCAGCGCGCAGCCGCTCCGCCGGGCGATCTCCACCATCTCCGCGTAGCCCTCCAACGCCCCGGCGCCGTACGAGCGTTGGTGCGGGGCGTGGAAGCCGCCGTAGGCCGCGACGACGGTGCACAGCTCGATCAGCTCGGCGGTGTCGGCGTACATTCCGGGGGTGTAGCTGAGGCCGCTGGACATGCCGACCGCGCCGTCCAGCAGGCTCTTCGCCAGCACCTGCCTCATCCGGTCGAGTTCGCCCGGGGTGGGCGGACGGTCGGCCCAGCCCATGGCGAGCATCCGCAGCGTTCCGTGCGGGACGAGGTAGCAGGCGTTGACCGCCGTTGCGGTGCGGTCGATCCGGTCCAGGTAGCCGGCGACGTCCCGCCAGTCCCAGTCGAAGCCGTCCGGATCGCCGTTCCAACCCGCTGTCTGGCGGCGCAGCGCGGGCAGCGTGACGTCGTCCACCGGGGCGTAGGACAGGCCGTCCTGGCCGAGGACCTCGCAGGTGACGCCCTGGGTGACCTTGGCCGGGTGCTCGGGTTCGAGCAGCAGGGCGAGGTCGGAGTGGGCGTGCATGTCGATGAAGCCGGGGGCCAGCACCAGGCCGTCGGCGTCCACCCGGTCGGGCGCGTCGAGGCCCTCGCCGATCTCGGTGATCAGACCGTCGGCGATCCGGACGTCGGCCCGGTACCTCTCCGCGCCGGTGCCGTCCACCACGGTGGCGCCCCGGAAGACGGTCGCGCCGCCGCCGTCCCGCCCACCCCTGGCGGCCGTTCTCTCCCCGGGCATCAGAAGAACGTCCTGACCAGGCCGGTGACCTTCGGCTCGGCCGCGTCCGCGGAGTCCAGCACCGGGATCGCCGTCCACTTGTCGAAGGCCGTGCACGGGTGCGAGACGCCCAGCCGCAGCACCGCGCCGATCGGCGCGAGGTCGCCCGCGTCGCGCAGGAAGGCGTGCTGGTCGTTGAGCGCGGTGATCAGCGCCGCCGTTCCGGTCAACTCCACTCCGCCGCGCACCCGTTGCGGCTCGGGCAGGCCCTCGTCGAAGGGCAGGTCGCGCTTGCCGGCGTCCAGCAGCGCGAGCTGCGGCTCGGGCCGGGAAACCACCCGGGCCCAGCCGTGCAGCGCACCGCGGAACGGCGTCCGCCCACCGTCCCGGGCGAGCGGCGAGATGCCGCGGTAGAAGCCGTCGTCGTGGGCGATGTACGCGCCCGAGCGCAGCACCGTGAACGCCTCCGGCAGGTCCGCCAGTTCCTCGACCACCAGGTCGAAGTAGGCGCTGCCGCCGGCCGAGACCACCGGCCGGGTGCCGTCCGGGTAGGCGCTCGCCAGCCGGCCGTGCAGGTCGCCCAGCTCCCGCAGGTAGCGACGGACGGCGGCCAGCCCCTCGGCCGAGGCGTCGTGCGCGATCGCGCCCTCGTACCCGCCGACGCCCGCCAGGCGCAGCGTGGGGGCGCGCAGCACGGCGGCGGCGACCTCGACGGCGGCGTCCACGCCGCGGGCGCCGGTCCGTCCGCCGGGGCCGCCGAGCTCGACCAGCACCTCGACCGGCCGCTCGGCGCCGGCGGCGCGCAGCGCCTCGTCCATCAGCCGGACGCTCTCGGTGGAGTCGACCCAGGACAGGAAGGCGAAGTCCGGGTCGGCGGCGAGCTCGTCGGCGAGCCAGGCGAGGCCGGCCGGGTCGAGCAGGGTGTTGGCGAGCAGGATGCGCTGCACCCCGAAGGCCCGGGCGACCCGCACCTGGGGCAGGTTGGCGAGGGTGATGCCGTGGCTGCCGGCGTCGAGCTGCGCCTGCCAGAGGGCGGGCGCCATGGTGGTCTTGCCGTGCGGGGCGAGCGCGACGCCCGCCTTGGCGCACCAGTCGGCCATGGTGCGGACGTTGTGGTCGACGGCGGCGCCGTCGAGGGTGAGCATCGGGGTGCCGAGCGAGGAGAGGGTGGGGCCGGTGGCGAGCCATTCCCGGGTGCTGCGGCCCCACGACTGCGGTGGAGCGGCTTTGAACCGCCAGTCGAGCGGTTCGTCGGCCAGGGCGGCCACCGCGCCACGGGCGATGCCCGGTCCGGTGACACTGCTTGCGAAGGTCTGCTCCACCGTGTTCCTCCATCCGCACAGGTTGCAACATGCGCAACGAGGGTTGCACATGCTGGCAACACGGTTCTAGCATCGGCGCCGGATCAAGGTCAACGGACCCGACTCCCGGTCAACGGGGTCGGCTCACGTGAGCGCTCTCGGACGACGCGGCACTCACACGCTCGCACGCAGCGGAGTCGGCCCGGTGGGCCCGCTCTCGACGGAACGGCCGCAGACGAGGAGCCCCGCACATGCCGCGACAGGACACCCAGGGCCCGACCCGCCCCGGCCCTCCCCCGACGGCCGTGTGCGTGGGCGAGTCGATGGCCGTCCTGCTGCCGGACCGCCCGGGCCCGCTGGAGTCGGTGGAGAGCTTCCGGCTCTCGGTCGGCGGAGCGGAGTCCAACGTGGCGGGCGCACTGGCCGCCCACGGCGTGCCGACCGCCTGGATCAGCCGGGTCGGCGACGACGGCTTCGGCCGGCGGCTGCTCGCCGAGGTGGCCGCCCGCGGCGTGGACGTCTCGGCGGTCGCGGTCGACCCGCACCGCCCGACCGGCCTCTACCTCAAGGAGGTCGGAGGAAGCACCGGCGACCGTCACGACCTCGGGCCCGGCCGCAGCCGGCTGCACTACCACCGGCGCGGCTCCGCGGCCGCCGCGCTCTCCCCCGGCCTGCTCGCCGACCCGGCCACCGCCGCCCTGCTGGCCGGCGCCCGGCTGCTCCACCTGTCCGGGATCACCGCCGCACTCTCCGACGACTGCCTCGCCCTGCTGCGCGCCCTGCTCGCCGACCGCCGCCCGCACCGCCTGGTCAGCTTCGACCTCAACTGGCGCCCCTCGCTCTGGCGCGAGCGCGACCCGGCCGTGCTGCCGCCGCTGCTGGACGCCGCCGACCTGCTGCTGCTCGGCGCCGACGAGGCCGAGGCCGCCTTCGGCACCGGCGACCCGGCCGCCCTGCGCCGCCGCTTCCCCGCCCCGGCCACCCTCGTGGTCAAGGACGCCGCCCGCCAGGTGACCGCCCTGGAACGGGACGGAACGGCGGTCACCGAGCCGGCCCTCGCGGTCGAGGTGGTCGAGGCGACCGGCGCGGGCGACGCCTTCGCGGCCGGCTACCTGGCCGGCACCGTCCGGGGCCTGGACCAGCGGCGCCGACTGCGGCTCGGCCACCTGAGCGCCGCCTGCGCGCTGACCGCCCACGGCGACCAGGCCGAGCTGCCGGACGCCGCCGTGGTGGCCGCGCTGCTCGACGCCTCGCCCGCCCAGTGGGCCGCCACCCGGGTCACCGCGGAGGGCATCACCGGCCCGGCCCTGCCCACCGACGGCGCGCGCCCCGCCGACCGCACACCGTCCGCCGGACCGCCGCCGTCCGCCGACCGGGCCCGGGCACAATGAGCGGGAACCCCGGCCCTCGAAGCGGAGCACGATGAGTCAGACCGTCACCCGCGCCCTGCGCATCCTCGCCGAGCTCGGCGAGGGCGAGCGTTCCCTCGACCAGCTCGCCGAGGTGCTCGGCGTCCACAAGACGACCGTCCTCCGACTGCTCCAGAGCCTCGAAGAGGAACGATTCGTCTATCGCGACGCGAGCTACCGCTACCACCTGGGCGCCGGCCTCTTCGCACTCTCCGGCCTGGCCCTGGAGCAGCGCGGCGTGCGCCGGATCGCCGCCCCGCACCTGGCCGAGCTGAACGCCGCGACCGGCCAGACCGTGCACCTGGCCGCCTACGAGGGCGGCGAGGTGGTCTACATCGACAAGTTCGACTCCCGCCACCCGGTGCGGATGTACTCCCGGATCGGCCTGCGCGCCGCCCTGCACAGCGCCGCCGTCTCCAAGGTGCTGCTCGCCGACCTGCCGCTGCCCGAGCGGCGCCGGGTGGTGGCCGGGATCGACTTCACCCCGCACACCGCGCGCACCCTGACCACCCCCGAGGCGCTGCTCGCCGAGCTGGAGAAGGTCGCCGCCCAGGGCTGGGCGCAGGACCACGCCGAGCACGAGGCCTTCATCAACTGCGTGGCCGCACCCGTCCGGGACGCCAGCGGCCGGGTGGTGGCCGCCGCCTCGATCTCCGTCCCGGACGTCGTCCTGCCGTACGAGCAGGTGCTGGACCTGCTCCCGCAGCTGCTCGCCACCACCCGCGCCGTCTCGGCCGACTGCGGCCGCCCCGACCACAACTGACGAACCGTCGACACAGTTAAGGAATCCGAATCCCATGACCTCCGAGCACCTCCGGAACGGCGAGAAGACCGAGATCCGCACCGACGGCGCCCCCGCTCCCGCCTGGATGTTCTCCCAGGGCGTCCGCAAGGGTCCGATCCTCCAGGTCTCCGGCCAGGGCCCGCAGGACCCGGCCACCGGCGAGTACCTGCACCACGGCGACGTGAAGGCGCAGACCCGCCGCACCCTGGAGAACGTCAAGGCCATCGTCGAGGCCGGCGGCGCCACCGTCGAGGACGTGGTGATGTTCCGCGTCTACCTGACCAAGCGCGCCGACTTCCCGCTGATGAACGAGGTCTACGCCGAGTTCATCGACGAGAACATCAAGCCCGGCGGCGTGAAGCCGTGCCGCACCACCGTCTTCGTCGAGCTGCCGCAGGAGCCGATGCTGGTCGAGATCGACGCCCAGGCCGTCGTCGGCTGACGCACCGCCGCACCGTGGGGCCCGGACGCCGCTGTCGCGTCCGGGCCCCTCGCCCGTCCGGCGGCCTGCTTGCCACACCCCCACCTGCACATTAGGTTAGGCTCACCTAACTAACTGGAGGTCCGTCCATGAGCCTGCCCACCGGCGACACCGAGGTCCCCGAGCCCACCACCGCCGAACGGATCCACAGCCTGCTCAGCACGACCTCCTCGCTCACCGTCCGCGCCCTCGGCGAGCACCACCACCTGAACACCCCTGTCTCCGTGCACGGCTCCCGGCTTCGCCTGCGCACCGCCCTGGACGACCCGCTCACCACGGCCGCCATCGGCGCCGCCGACGGTCTCGCCGTCGTCCTCGACGTCACCGACATCGCCCCCGTCGCCGTCCGCGACCGGGTCCGCGCCCGCCTCACCCTGGCCGGCCGGCTCCACCTGGCCCACCTCGCCGACGACGGCCTCGGCGTGCACCTGCGGGTGGACGTCGCCCACGCCGTACTCGCCACCCCGTACGGCACCGGCGCGATCACCGCCGCCGACCTCGCGCTCGCCGGCCCCGACCCGCTGGCCCGGCACGAGGCCGCGCTGCTCACCCACTTCGCCGACGACCACGCCGAGGCGCTCGACGTCCTGACCCGGCTGCTCGACCCGGCCGTGCTCACCCACGACCCCGAGGTCCGCCCGCTCGCCCTGGACCGCTACGGCCTGGTGCTGCGCCTGGACCACCCGCACGGCCACCGCGACGTCCGCCTGGTCTTCCCCGAACCGGCCAGGGACACCGAGGACTTCGGCCACCGGATGCACGCGCTGCTGGCCGCCGCCCAGAACGGCCTGCCGGTCCACCGGCGCTGAACCCGGCGCACCGCGAGCGCCGGCCGGTCACCGCTCGACCGCGCCCTCGGCACCACCCGCCCGGTCACCGCTCGACCGCGTCCTCCAGCACCACCCGCCCGATCCGCGCGTACAGCTCCGGCCGCCAACGGCGCACCGCCAGCGCCAGCCCGACCCCGCCCGCGAACACCCCGATCACCAGGTACGGGATCAGCCGGAACAGCAGCGTGTGCGCCGCCGCCCCGGCCGCGGCGTCCTTGTTGAGCCCCAGCAGCACCACCACCCCGGCCATCGCCACCCCACCCACCAGCGGTGCGACCAGCGTCCGGAACCAGTGCGCGGTCTCCGGGTGCCGCCCCCGCACGTGGAAGTACCCGACCACGGCGAAGGAGCAGAGCGTCTGCACGACCAGGATCGCCATCGTCCCGAGCAGCGCCAGCAGCGTGTACAGGTGCACGTACGGGTCCATCCCGGCCGCCAGGAACCCCGCCACCAGCCCCACCGCGATCACCGACTGCACCACCGAGGCGACGTGCGGCGAACCGTGCCGCGCATGGGTGCGGCCGAGCGCCGGGTGCAGCAGCCCCTCCCGGCCGATCGCGTACAGGTACCGGGCCGCGCACTGGTGGAAGGCCATCGCGCAGGCGAACGAGCCGGTGACGACCAGCCATTGGAAGACCTTCACCGCCCAGGCCCCCAGGTGCGCGCCGAGCGGGTCGAAGAACAGGCTGTTGCCGTCCTTGCCCGGCACGGCGCCGCTCGCCACCGCGACCGCCCGCCCGACGCCGTTGCCGGACACGATCATCCAGGACACGAAGACGTAGAGCAGCCCGACACCGATCACCGACACCAGCGTCGCCCGCGGCACCACCCGCTTGGGGTCGCGGGACTCCTCGCCGTACATCGCGGTGGACTCGAATCCCACCCAGGACCAGAACGCGAAGAACAGGCCGAGCCCGGCCGCCGCCGCGCCCGAACCACCCACCCCCCTCAGCGCGTTCAGCGGGTTCACGGCCTCGACCACGATCCCGTCCGGCCCGCCGCCGGAGAACAGCACCGCGAACGAGACCGCCCCCAGCACCCCGATCTCCAGCACCAGCGCGACCCCGAGCACCTTGGCCGTCAGGTGCAGGTCGAACCAGGCCATCACCCCGATCACCGTCGCCCCGAACAGCGCGTACCAGCCCCAGCCCAGGTCCACCCCCAGCTGCGAACGGACCAGTCCGCGCAGCGAGTACGCGAAGAAGCCGAGGGCCGAGGCCTCGGTGACGACGTACGCCAGCACCGCGAGCAGCCCCGAGGCCATCCCGACCACCCGGCCCAGCCCGTGCGAGACGTAGCCGTAGAACGCGCCGGCCGCGGTGATGTGCCGGGCCATCGCCACGTACCCGACCGAGAACACCGTCAGCACCACGGTCGCCACGATGTACGCGGCGGGCGCGCCGGCGCCGTTGCCCTGCCCGACGATGATCGGCAGGTTGCCCGTCATCGCGGTGATCGGGGCGGCGGTGGCGAGTGCCATGAACACCACGCCGACCAGGCCGACCGAGTCCGCCTTCAGCCGGTCGACGCCGCCCGTCCCCGGCCGCTCCCGCCCGGCCTGCTCCCCCGCCACGTCCCCGCTCCGGACCGCCATCCGGCCTCCTCGCCTCCCGGACCCGCCCGACCGCCGGACCGGCCGGACGCTGACCGTCCGACAGCATGGCGCGCCGGAGCAGCCCCGCGATCGGGCCGACGGCCCGCCGGAGCGGTCGAGTTGACGCCGCGTTCGACCGGTCGGACGACGACCCGGCACCCCCCCGACGGCCGGGGCCCGACCGGACGGGCCAGGGAAAGTGAAAT
>NZ_JBHXEM010000053.1:0-55387 GCF_042724755.1 Kitasatospora sp. NPDC127067
CGCGTGCCGCGCCCCCTCGCGGCGGGCGTGTCGTTCCGGGTGGGGGGGGTCTTGGGGGGGGGGGGCGGCGCCTCCGCCCCCCCCCCCCCCCCCCACCACCAGATGGATCAGTGGACGCCGATGGTGCGGGACTGCAGGTGAAGCCGGAGCTGTCGTCGGTGAGCACCTCCAGGCTGGCCGAGTCGGCGGTTTCGACGGTGCGGATGTCGAGGTCGAACTCGTTGCCGACGGCGGGCACCTGTACCGCAGAGAGCCGCGGTTCGTCGCGAGATCTACGAGGCGGGCTTCCAGGTGCGGTACGGCGTCCCGCATTGATCACCGGGTGGAAGCGGTCCAGATCGGGAGGCTCTCGGCGGCAGGGGCGGTCCAGATCGGCATGTCCGGATCAGCTGCCAGAGCGGATGCAGAGGAGCCGATCGCTACGTAGAGCGCGAGGATCGCGGCGGTTGCCATGGTGCGGAAGGTCATTCGTCATCCTGGGAAGTGTGTGGAGGCCGGAGCTGTGCTCGGCACGGTGGGCTATCGGGGCAGGGACGGGCGGCGGGCCGCGCGGCCGGTGGTGGGCACAGGTCACCGGTTCATCAACGCGAGGAGCCGGTTGTGAAGGCGTTCCACGTCGCGGGTGGCGCCCAGGTTCTGGTACTGGTCCTGGCTGGAGCTGTACCAGTCGACGGCGGATTCGATCAGTCCGGTGCGTTCGGCGGCCTGTCCGAGGTACTCGGTGGCGTGGGCCGTCCAGTGGCGGTGGCCGAGCTGCGCAAACTCCTGCAGGGCGTTGTTGATCGTGCCGGCCGCGAGGTCGTGCTGGCCGGCGAGCGACTGGGCTTCTCCCAGGAAGACCTTCGCCCTGGCCACGTTCAGCGGGTCGGGCGGGGTAAGCGATTCGAGGTCGGCGAGGGCCTGCTGGAGCAGCGGGATGCCGAGGTCGGTGTTGCCCTGGCGGGCGGCGGCGGAGCCGAGGAGGATCTCGGCGAGGCCGGCGCCGCGCCGCTCACCGAGGTCCGTGTAGAGCTCGATCGCACGGGTGAGCTCGGGTTCGGCGGCGGCATACTGCCCAGTCTCGTAGAGGGTGGCGCCGATGCCGGCCGTGCACTGGGCGATGCGGCTGGGGTCCTGGTCCTCGGCGGCGAGGATGCGGCCCTCTTCGTAGAGCCGAAGGGCATGCAGGTGCTCTCCGGCGCGTTTGTGCGAGATGGCCAGGGCGGCGGTCATCTCGTAGATGGCCGGGCGGTGGCCCCAGAGCCGGGCGAAGCCCAGTCCCAACTTGTGGCAGGTGACGCTCAGGTCGGTACGCCGCAGGCGATGGAAGAGCGGCCACAGGTCGTGGACCAGGACCGTGGCCGCCTGGTGTTCGTCGAGTTCGCGGGCTGCGGCGAGGGCCGTTAGCACTGCGGGGGCGATGGCGTCCAGCCAGTCGAGGGCGGCGTCGTCGCCGTTGATGGGGACCGGTTCGGCGGGATGGTGGCGGTGCTGGCGCGGCAGGACACGGTGGTGCGGGGTGAGACGCCGGACGGTGTCGTGGGCGGTGGCGATCAGGAAGTCGAGGTAGCGCTGCAGCACGTGCCGACGGGTGTCGGCCGGGTTGCGGATCAGCTCCCGCACCTCGG
This sequence comes from Kitasatospora sp. NPDC127067, assembly GCF_042724755.1. NCBI lineage: Bacteria > Bacillati > Actinomycetota > Actinomycetes > Kitasatosporales > Streptomycetaceae > Kitasatospora > Kitasatospora sp. NPDC127067. The sequence goes on from NZ_JBHXEM010000053.1 coordinate 1,608, forward strand.
GGCGGATGCGGTAGACATCGCCGCGTACGGGGTGGCGACCGGTGTGCTCCAGCAGGTGCCGGGCCGCGAGCTCGTGCAGCAACTGCAGGGTCTGGGCGGCGGGGGTGGCGGTGGCGGCGGCCACGGCGAAGCGGTCGAGGTCAGGCGCCGGGATCAGCACGGCGAGCCGGAGCAGGCGTCCTTCGGGTTCGGGTAGTGACGTGTAGGTGACGGCGATCATCGGGACGGTCTCCAAGTCGTTTGTGGCGAGGGCGGGGTGGGAGGCGAGCGGGCGCCCGGGGGCGAGGACGGCCTCGCCGGCGGCCAGGCTCAGCGCCAGCGGGTTGCCCTCGCAGACACGGGCGAGGGCTTCGACGGCGTCCGGCTCCGTGCGTGCCCGGTCGTCGCCGAGGATGCGAGCGAGTAGCCGGGCGGAGTGGGTGGGCGTGAGCGGGGCCAGATGGTGGTGGTGCGCGCCGTGGGCGGCGAGTGCGGGCATCGGCGAGCGGCTGGTGACGACGACCAGGCAGTCGGCGTTGGCGGGGACCAGCGGAATCACCTGCTCGGCGGTAGCGGCGTCTTCCAGCACCACCAGTAGTCGTCGGGTGGCCGCGGCGGAGCGCCAGAGTGCCTGTAAATCGGCTGCTTGCCAGGGAAGTTGTCCTCTTTCTGTGCCGAGACCTATCAGCAGGGACCGGGCGGTCTCGGTGGCCGGGGCCGGGTCGCAGTCGCTGTCGGCGCGCAGATGGACGAGGAGCTGTCCGTCCGGGTAGCGCTCGGCATGTCGGTGGCCCCAGCGAGCGGCGAGGGCGCTCTTGCCGATCCCACCGGGCCCGGTGATCACGATCACCGGCGCGGTGCCCACCAACTGCTGGTCGAGTAGCCCGTCCAAGGCGACCACGTCGTGCTCGCGGTCGGTGAACGTCCTGGTGACCGAGGCGAGTTGTCGGGGAGCGGGAAGGGCCGGCGCGGCGGGATGAAAGTGGATGTCGCCGGTCTGGCCGGCCTGGACGACGGGGCCGGTCCGGGCGTCGGTGACGCGGTTGGACACGGAGACCGTGGATCGCTTGTCAGAGCCGGGTAACGGCGGTGGCATGGTCCATCTGTGGCACCGGTCATCTGGTGAGGGCATGTCGTGTCCTGGATGTTGGGCTGCTTGGACGGGGTCAGGAACCGGCTTCGTGGGCGCGCATCCTTGCCGCGGCTGCGGTTCCCCGCCGGAGCCGCTCGGCAGGATGGCGGCAGACCTGGACGAGGGCGGCCGCCAGGTCGTCGGCGTTCGGATCGGTGATCCATCCGTTGGCGTCGTAGCCGCCGTGAACGATCACCTGCTCCGCGTCGGCGTCGGTGAGGACGACCGGCGGGGTCGCACACGCCATGGCCTCCCAGACGGGAGTCACGGTCCGCCGGGCGGTGCTGAGGTAGGCGTCCGACGCTGCGAAGAGTGAGGGCATCTCACGGAGGGGGACTTGGCCCGCAAGGAACACGGAGTCGTGAATGCCGGACGCCGTGGCGAGCGACAGGAGGCGGTTGGCATCGTTGGTCCTGATTCCCGGACTGTCGCAGACGACCAGGAGGGGCTGGGCGCCTGGCTCCAGAGTGCGGCGGGCCGTGCTGACGGCATCGACCAAGAGAGACAGGCGTTCGTGCCGTCGGTCGCCGATGACGGTGACGATGACCGGTCGGAGGCAGAGTGCTTCCGTCCGCAGGCGGGCGAGATCCGCCTCCTCGTACGTGATGATCCGTCCGCCGAGCGCGTGGTCGAACGGCTGCGTGACGAGGAGGTGCCGCAGGACGGCGGCCCGCTCGGTCGAGCGCATCGCGGTGGGCCTGAACGTGGCAGTGTCCACGCCGGGCACGGGTCTGACGAGGTCCACTCCTGCGTCCTTGGTCTCGGGTGTCGGGTGAGGGCGGGTGACCTACCTAGGCGGAGGCGCGGATCGGGAAGGCGGCTCCACGCTGACCGGGCACGTGGGTCACCGGTTGCGGCGCGAGATCGACGGCAGCCTCGATCACTCCGATGTGGCTGAGGGCCTGCGGGTAGTTCCCCAGCTGCAGGCGGTGGGTGGGGTCGTACTCTTCGGCCAGCAGCCCGAGGTCGTTGCGCAGTTCGAGGATCCGACCGAAGAGCCCGCAGGCCTCCTCGGTGCGGCCGAGGGCGTGAAGGGCGCGGACGAGCCAGAACGAGCAGAGGAGGAAGGCACCTTCGTGCCCTTCGAGGCCGTCCACATTGGCGTCGCGGGCGGTGTGGGTCGGGTAGCGCCGGACCAGGCCTTCGGCCGTGGAGAGTTCGCGCTGGACGGCTTCGACGGTGCCGATCACCCGCTTGTCGTCGGAGGGGAGGAAACCGACCAGCGGGATGACCAGCAGGGCGGCGTCCAGGTCCTCACCGCCGTAGTACTGGGTGAAGGTGTTACGTCGCGGGTCGTACCCGTTGGCGCAGACATCGTCGTGGATCTCGGCCCGCGCCTTGCGCAGCCGGGCCAGAACGTGTTCGTGCGAGCGGCCCCGCCTGCTGAGCAAGGTGATCGTGCGGTCCATGAACACCCAGGCCATGACCTTGGAGTGGACGAAGTGCCGGCGGGGGCCGCGGATCTCCCAGATGCCTTCGTCCGGCTGCCTCCACAGCCTGATGACCTCGGCGGCCAGGGCGACCAGCAGTGCGTCGGCGTTCGGGTCGGGCTCCAGCCCCGCGTCCTCGGCGACCAGGAACGCCTCGGCGATGTGGCCGTAGACGTCGAGCTGCAGCTGATCGGCGGCACCGTTGCCGATCCGGACCGGGAGGGAGCCGGCGTAGCCGGGCAGATGGCTCAGGACCCTCTCGGTGAGGTCGGTACCGCCCCTGAGCTGGTAGATGGCGCGGAGGTGGCCGGAGAGCTCGACGCTGCGCAGCAGCCAGCTGCGCCAGGCCCTGGCTTCGGCCCGGTGGCTGCCCGAGCGCAGGAGCGCGACCACGGTCATGGCGCTGTCGCGGGGCCAGGCGGCCCGGTAGTCCCAGTTCCGCTCGCCGCCGATCTCCTCGGGCAACGAGGTGGTGGGCGCGGCGATGATGCCGCCGGTCGGGGTGTGGGTGAGGGACTTGAGCACCGCTGCCGAGGAGAGAACCGCCTCCCGGTAGGGGCCGGCGTGGGTGCAGCGGCTGCTCCAGGCGGACCATCCTCCGAGGGAGTCGGTGAACGTGGCGAGTCCGTCCGGCACCGCCGGTTCCGCCTCGGTGCCGGCACGCCAGGTGATGGTGAAGGCGATCTGGTCGCCGGCCCGGACCGAGACGTCCGCGTAGGCGGTGTGCTGGTCACCGAGGCTGTGGGCCGGGCCGTCCAGCCACAGCTCGTCCGTCTTGTGCGTGAAGACGGTCCGGCGGGCGGCGCCTTGGCTCAGGAAGCGGGGGAGCGGCGTGGTGAGGCCGAAGCCGAAGCCGGCCCGCAGGCGCGAGCGCATCTGTACCCGGCCGCGCAGGCCGGTGACTATCCGGGTGAGCTGTGCGGTCGGCACGGTGCCGTCGATCGGGACCGGCATGAAGTCGGTCACCCGCACCACTCCGCCGGGGGTCTTCCAGTCCTGGTCGAGGACGAGGGATCCCTCCCGATAGGCACGCCGGGTGAGAGTGGCGCGGGTGGGGTCTGCGGGGGCCAGACGCCAGAAGCCGTGGTCGTCGGTGCCGAGCAGGCGGGCGAAGACGGCGGGGGAGTCGGGCTCGGGCAGGCACAGCCACGTGATCGTGCCGCTGCGGTCGACGAGAGCGGTGGAACGGCTGTTGCCCAGAAGGGCGTGGTCCTCGATCAGCGGGCTCGTGGTCACAAAACGTCCTGACGATGAGTGGGATGGAAGTGGCGCTCCGGCGGCCGGCGGCTCTGGAGGGTCCGGGCGGCAAGCCGGGTGGCGGCGGCGTTCACGGTGGCGTCGAGCGTGCGGTGCACCACGAGGCCCGACTCGCGCTGCTCGATTGCCCGGCGTGTCCTGACCTGCCAGCCGAGGGCGGGGGCGCAGCCGACCACGACGGGCGGTCGGAGTGGGTCGGCGTGGTACGAGCGGTGGGCGCGCAGGATCGGCCAGGGGCCGAGCGGGAGCCACGCCAGGATCAGGTCGGCGTAGGTCTCCGCCCGGTCCAGCCAGCCGTTGCGCCATGCGGCGTACGGGTCGTCGAGGACGAGCGGGTCGAGCGCCGTCCTGCGGAAGCCGCACTCGGCGAGCAGACGGGCGGCCTGGTGCTGCCAGCAGGGTCGGCCGGTCGTGAGTCCGGCCAGCAGGATGACCGTCCCCGCGCCGGGGGCGGGCAGGTCGGGGGCCTTGACGTGCTGAAGTGTCGGTATGCCCATGGCCTGGTGATCAGGTGGCGCGAGGCCTGCCGAGAACCAGGTCCGCGTAGCGGCAGCTGGCCGGAGGAGCAGCAGTCGGCTGTTGCCAGAGCTCGTCCGTCGCCGTGTCGGTGCCCGGTGAGGCCGTGAGCGCGAAGGTGTGGACAGACAAGGTTGGTTCCTGGTGCGTCGAGGGTGGGAGGCGGCTACAGGCGGACGGGCAGCGCGAGGCGTTCGATGCGGGCGGCCAGGTCGGGGTCGCTCTCGGTGCGGCCGAGCCGGCACATGGTGGTGGTGCGGACCGCGGCGGCCTTGACGCCGCGCATGCTCATGCACAGGTGCTCGCCGGTGGTGAAGACAGCGATGTCGTCGGTGCCTGCGGCCTTGGCGAGGTCGTGGGCGACGTCGTGGGTGATGCGTTCCTGGAGCTGGAGGGCGTGGGTGTGGGCCTCCAAGTGCCGTACCAACTTGGACAGGCCGAGGACGGCGGTGTCCGGCACGTAGGCGATGGAGACGTCGAGGCGGAAGGGGAGCAGGTGGTGCTCGCAGACGCTCCACGCCTCGATGCCCGCCAGCAGGACGAAGTCGCCGTACCGGCCCTCTTGGGCGAAGCTGGTGTCGAGCCTGCCGGGGTCGTGGTCGAGGAACTCGCCCCACCAGTCGGCGAACCGGCGGGGTGTTTCCTGGAGGCCGTCGCGGTCGGGGTCTTCACCGAGGGCCAGCAGCAGCTCGCGGGTCAGCTCCTGGACGCGCAGGCGGTCGACGGGGCGGCGGTGCTGGGCTTGCACGGGTATGGGCGTCATGGTCATCCCTTGGGGGTGAGTTGACGGAGGGTGGGCCGCTGGAGTGCGGCAGCTCAGAGGTGGGTGGCGCCGGGCAGGCAGCCGAGGACCGGCACGGCGGTGAATGCCTCCGCGTACCGGACGCCGATGCGGGCGCCCCAGAGCCGGCCGAGGGTCTTGGCCATGGGCCCGAAGTGCTGCTCGATCGGCTGGCTCGCGTGCTCGCGCAGCGCGGCCATCTTGGTGTCGAAGGCTGCGGTGGCGTCCACGATCACGTCGGCGCGCATCGGGCCGTCGAGGGTGAGCGAGTTGTAGGTGTCGCAGGTGTAGACGCGGCTCGGCCGGCCCGTGGCGATCCGGGGCTCGGGGACAGCCGCGAGCACGGTGGTGGCGACGGCCCGGTGCTCAGGGTGAACGTCGCCCAGCGGATGGGTGATGACGATGTCCGGCTGTGCCTCCAGCAGCAGTTGCTGCACGGTGGCGTGGTCGAGCCGGGGGACCTGGCGCAGCTCGGCCCCGAGGGCGGCGGCGCCCTTGCGGGCTTCGGCGTCGCGGACTTCGTCGCAGTGCGGGACGACGACGGTGACGACGGCGCACCTGGCGTGCAGGGCGAGGGTCGCGCCGGCCCACAACTCGGCGTCGTCGGGGTGCGCGAAGGCGGCCAGGACCGAGCCGGGCACAGCACTGATCACCACAGCCCCAGCTTCTCGACGACGTCGGCGGGCTTGGGCAGCTGGGGGCTGGCCTCGCCGCGGAGGGCGACGGGCACGTTCAGGCCGCGGCGCACCGTGATCATTGCCTCCCAGCGCAGCACATCGGCCCAGGCGGTGGTGATCGCAGTGCCCTTGGCGCCGGTCAGCCGGCCGGAGCCGGGGAGGTCGCGCAGTTGCATGCCGTCGCGCAGCAGGGTGGCGGCGACCTTCGGGCCGACGCCGCGTACGCCGGGGATGTTGTCGGACTTGTCTCCGGTTAGGGCACGGAAGGCCGGCCACTGGGTGGGGGTGACGCCGAAGCGGGTGACGACCTCGTCGGCGGTGATGATCCGCTGGGAGGACATTCGGGAGCGGTTGAGGATGCGCACGCGGTTGTCGAGGAGCTGGTAGAAGTCCATGTCGCGCGACATGATCACCACCGGCCGGGTCGCGGAGGCCTGGCTGGCGAGGGTGGCGATGACGTCGTCGGCTTCGGCGTTCTCAACCTCCGTCCACCGGATCCCGTGTGTGTCCAGGCCGTCCTTCACCGGGGCGAGGAACTGCAGCGGCTTGAGCGCCTCCGGTGTCGCCTCCCGGTTCGCCTTGTACTCCTGGTCGGCGGCCACTCGCTCGGCTGTGCCGTGCTCGCCGTCGAAGACGACCAGGACCTCGGGCTGTGCGACGTCGAGGTCGTCGCGGATCGCGGCGCGCAGCAGAGCGAAGAAGGCGAATAGGCCGGTCAGCTCGCGGGTCTTGTCGCGGGAGAAGATCGGCGCGGGGAAGCCGAAGGTGCCGGCCCACAGAAGGTTGAATCCGTCGACGAGCAGCAACGGGGCAGGGTTTGCTGGGGTTTCGGGCATCACGACACCGCCTCTAGGAAGAAGTCAGCGATTCGGCGGGGCTCGAACTGGGCCGCCCGCCGATACACGGTCTGTGTAGTCGCGCCGTACAGTATGTCATCTTCCAGAAGGGTTTGTGCCACCTTGTGGAGAGCAGTGGGGCCTTCGTCGTGGTCGACGAGCAGGTGGCCGCCGTCTCCGGTCGGGTTGATCAGGGCGGGCAGGTTGCCGATCCGGTAGGCGACGACCGGGGTGCCGACGCTCATGGCCTCCAGCGCCACCAGGCCGAAGGTCTCCTTGTGGCTGGGGACGAGTACCACGGCGGCCCCTGCGAGCCAGGGCAGCACCTCGTCCCAGGCCAGAGCCCCGCGCAGACGGACACCCGGAGCGCGGGCCGCCGCCGTGCGGCAGGCGTCGAGGAGTTCGGACTGCGACCCAGCGCTGTCCTCGAACCCGGCTTCGGCGAGCGCGACCTCGACCGGCCGGTCCCAGCCGGAGGCGGCCTCCAGTAGGTCGAGTACGCCCTTCTCCGGCCCGAGCCGCGCGAGCACGCGCACCGGGCCGCTGCGGCGCAGTTCCTCGCGCACCTCCGGCGCGGGCGGGGCCACGGCGGGGTCGGGCATGAGCGCGTTGGGCACGACACGGAGGTTGCGCGGGCCCCAGCCGGCCAGCTCGTCGCGCACGATCGCGGAGGGGACGAGGACACGGGTGGCGCGGGCGAGGGCGGGTCCTGCGTCGAGGGTGTGCGGCTTGACGTGGGCGGCGAGCGCCCGGCGGACGTGGCCGGGGATGTCGCCGCGCAGGCGGCCGAGGCCCCACAGCGCGTCGGTGAACAGGACGGTGTCGATGCGGTGCTCGGTGATCAGGTCCCGGATCTGCCGGGTCAGCCTGGTGTCCTGGTAGGTGACGGCGCGCCGCAGCACGTCGTCGTCGCACGGGAACTGGACATCGTCGAGGCGCAGTCGGACGATGGCGACCCCGGGGAGGCCGGGGCCTACGGGCTGGGGTGCGGCGGTGGCGATGACGGGCCGGTGGCCGTTCTGGGCGAGGCCGAGGGCCAGGGCGGCCGTCGCGCGTTCGATGCCGGCGGGGGAGTCCAGGGCCCAGGAGACGAGGACCAGCAGGACACCTCGGGAGGAGACACGGGTGATCACCGGGCGCTCACCTGCCGCAAGGGAGGAACCGGCTGGGTCTGTCCCTGGTGCGCGTCCTCCCAGGGGAAGACGACCCAGTCGTTGATGGTCCAGGCCCACCGGTCGGGGGTCTGCGCGCAGCCGCGGTTGCGGAACAGCGCCGCCGTCATGATCTCGGCGCTGTCGTCGAGTCGGTCGTTCAGCGCGTCGGTGACGCCGGCGAAGGTTGCTCCGGTGCCGGCGATGTCGTCGACGAGGAGCACCGTCCCGGAGAGGCGCTCGGGCAGGCAGTTGCTGAGCCGGACCGCGACATCGCCGGTGGCGTGCTGGAACGGGGCGTCGCTCTTGTTGTGCCTGGCGGTGACGGTGTGGAAGGGCACCTTGAGGTAGTCGGCCATGAGGCGGGCCGGTTTGGTCCCGCCGGAGGCGATGCCGATCACGCAGGTCACGTCCGGGTCGATCCCGACGACGGACTCGGCGATCAGGCGGGCCGCGTCGAAGCACTGGTAGTGCGTCGGCGCGAACGGGACGCGCTGGGCGAAGACCCGCCTTCCGGTGCGCGAGGAACTGGTCACGAGGAACTCCCGGAAGTGGGCAGGCGCAGGTCGGACGGGCCGGTGACGGGGACGAACGCGGAGATGCCGGTGGCACCCCGGGTGTTGCGCCAGGCGTAGCCGTCGGCGCGCAGGACGGTGAAGCCGCCCGCGCTGGTGCGGGTGCGCAGCCGGACCCGGACGCCGTCGGGGACGGCGAGCGGGCCGACGATCTCCTGGGCCTGCTCGTCGGTGAGCATCTGCTCGGCGGCGAGCGCGGCGCCGTCGCCGATGGGGAGCATCTGGAGGAAGGTCACCCCGCCGGCACCGAGTTGGGCGGCGCGGTCCAGCAGTTCCTGGGCCTCGTGCCGGTTGGACCGCATGAGGACCATCTGGAGCTGCACGAACAGGCCTTCGTCGACGGCGGCGCGGATGCCCGCGACGGCGCGCCGGTAACTGTCCTGGCCGCGCCAGTAGTCGTGGGTGGCCTCGGTGGCACCGTCGAGGGAGACCCGGATCGCGTCGAGGGCGTCGGCGATTTCCTCGGCCCGGCGGGCGAGATGCCAGCCGTTGGTAGTGCAGCTGACCACGCTGGTGCCCTGGCGCCGGATCGCGCGGACGAGGTCGGGCAGGTCGCGCAGCAGCAGCGGCTCGCCGCCGGAGATGTCCACGCCCAGGACCCCCGAGGCGGCGATGTGGCCGGCGAGGATGCGCCGCTCGGCCGTGGTGGACTCGCGCACGCTCTTGTCGTCGAGGCACTGCGGGCAGGCGAGGTTGCAGCGCACGATCGGGGACCAACACATGCTCAGCGGGAAGTCGAGCGAGAGGACGGAGGGGTCGGCCTCGGGCCAGGCGGCCACCTGCCGGTCGTCCAGGGGGAAGCAGCCGGCGGGCAGCGGCTGGGGCGGCAGGTGGTTGGTGCCGACCGCGGGGTCGTGCACGACGGTGGTGCCGCCGAACGTGGCGGCGGCGAAGGCGCGGATCATCGGGTGATCACCTCGGCGTCGGTCAGGTGCTTGTCGGCGGCGGCAACAAAGGCGTCGCCGCGGTCGGCGGGGGCGGGGAGGGACAGCAGGTGGCGGTAGTGGGCGAGCGTCGCGGGCCAGGAGGCGAGCTTGGCCTGCCACTGGGCGGCGGCGTCCGGCGGGTCGAGGTGGAAGCCCACGGCCTGACGCAGCGGGACCACGAGGCAGCCGGAGGCGATCAGGGCCGCGCCGAGGTGGGTGTCCTCCATGCCCCAGCCCAGCGCCCCGAACTCCTCGTCGAAGCCGCCGACGCCGACCAACTGCTCGCGCGGAACGGCCAGCAGCGCGGTGACGACCATCCGCGGCAGGTCCCAGTCGTAGTAGGACCGGCCGTACCCGAGGGTCTGGAAGTCGTTGGTGGCATCCAGCGGGCGCCCGTCCAGCGCGTCGGTGAGCGTGAGGCCGGAGTACGGCAGGACCTTGCCAACCGGGGGTTTCCAGGTGACGCGGTGGTCGGCACCGAGGAGCGGGGGTGCCTTGGGCAGCAGCGGCTCGCCGCAGGGCGACTCCCGGTAGGCGACGTTGTGCCGGAACCCGGTCAGCACGGTGTCGGCCGCGGCGCGTACGGCAATATCGGCGAACACGTGCGGCGGCAGCACCATGTCCGCGTCGACGAACAGGACGGTCGGCGCCTGGGCGAGGCGGGCACCGGCGTTGCGCGCCGCCGCCGAGCCGCGTCGCGCGGCCAGGCGCACCGCAGTGGTGACCACCGGGTGCCGGCGGGCGATCTCGAACGTCGAGTCCGTGGAGGCATCGTCCACGAGAATCACCTCAACGTCGGCCGCGTGCTGCTGCGCGCCGAGCGCGTTCAGCACCGTCGGCAGGGCATAGGCGGTGTTGTGGGCCGGGATCACGACCGACATCGTCCGGCCGGCGGCGGCCTGCGCGGGGGTGGGCAGGTGCCAGTTCAGGCCGGTGCGCTCGGTGAACCCGGTGGTGAAGTACCGGTGGGCGTTGGCCTGGGTCTTGAGCGCGTCCGTGAGGCTGATGTGCATCACGGCCACCTCCATTCGTCGAGCACAGCGGCGGCCTGAGGCCAGCCGCGAGGGTCGGAGATCCAATGCAGAACCGGGCGCTCAGGCAGGGCCAGGAGGTCGGAGAGCAGGACCAGGTAGTCGGGTTCGAGGACCAGCAGCACCCGCTGCGGGACGCCGTTGGCGGAGAAGTCGCGCCGCAGCTGCCCGTTCACGATCAGGCGCAGCCCCTCGACACGGTCGGAGCTGAGCCGCTGGTCGTACGAGGCGATCAGGTCGTTCGCACGCACCAGGCCGAAGGCCGCGGACAGGAAGCGGATCCGACTGCGGGCGTGCGGGTGATCGGCGAAGCGCGCGTGCAGCTCAGGGGCGATGCCCCCGGTGTACCGCTCCAGGGCGGGCATGAGGCCGACGTCCGGCGCCTTGCGGCGCGAGCAGCCCGCGATCACCAGGTCGCCGATCACGCCGCCCTCACCACCCGGAAGCCGATGCCCGGCGAGCTGAGTTCGGCCGGAGCGGCGTTCAGGAACGTGCACCGGGCGTACAGCGGCAAGGAGTTGTAGGAACCGCCCCGGATCACGAATCCGCTGCCGATCGTCTTCGAGGCGGTCCACTCCCAGCAGTTGCCCGCCATGTCCCACAGGCCGGCCGGGGTCCGTCCGCGAGGGTGGGAGCTGACCGGGGTCAGCCGTCCGCAGAAGTCGCGCAGATTCGCCCGTCCTTCGTCCGGCACCTCGTCGCCCCACGGGTACCGGCGGCGCTCGGCGCCGGAGGCCGCCCACTCCCACTCCTTCGACAGCGGCAGCCGGCCGCCCAGGTCGGCCGCGATCCGGGCCGCTTGCGCGTGGGCGCCCCCGACCAGCGGCCGGTGGTCCGGGGCGAGTCCGAGCTGGGCCGGCGTGACCGGCGTCGCCGTCCACTCCAGGTCGACCACCCGCAACGGCTTCTGCCGGTCGCCGAACAGGCACACACCGCCCGGCACCGGCACCCAGGCGAGCGCGTGGCCGACAAGGTCCGTCGTCATCGCTGCCCCCTTCATCCGGCGATCAGGAACAGGTCTTCGGCGTTCACGCCGGCCCAGACCTTGGACTTGGCGAGGTTGGGACGCAGCCCGCAGCGCGCCAACGCCCCGGTGACGGCTTCGAGGGCCTCGCCGGCCTGCTCGGCGCCGTCGCAGAACACGCAGTAGTTGTCTGCGAACCGCACCGTGCGCAGCCTCGCGAGCCGCGTGTCCGCGCGGGACAAGCGCAGGTTGATCAGCAGGGGCGCGAGCGCCGTACCCGGGACGAGCGGACACGGCAACGGCTCCAGCATCCGCTCGAACAGCCGCAGGAACGAGCCGTCCGCGACGTGCTCGGCCAGCCAGTCAGTGACCTCGGCCGCGCTCGAACCCTCCGACACCCGCCTCACGTCCACGTCCGCCACCCACCGGAATCCCTCCTGCAGGTGCCGGTCGGAGTCGCGCAGAGCGGTGATTCGGTTCCGCCCGGCCCGGTAGCCCGAGACCCAGTCGGCGAACGCCCGCTGCTCCAGCACCGGCTCGATCGCTCCCCGCATCGCCCGCTGGACGACCCGGTCGGCCACCGTCGGGATCACCGAGGGGATCGTCTTGCCGGTGTACGCGGTGATCGCCACCTCGCGCAGGGGACCCGGCGTCCAGGAGCCCGTCCGCAGCTGCTCGGCCAAGGCCTCCAGTCGGCCGTCCAGTCCCTGACGGAACTGTGCCCAGCTCATTCCGTCGGCGCCCGGCGATCCGGCACGGCGCATGCAGGCCCGTGCCGCGGCCTTGAGGTGACGGGGATCGACGAGGAACGGCATCAGCGAATGTGCGCGCGGAGGAGGGGAGTTGGCTATAGTGGACTGTGCCTGGACGGCATGCAGGATCCCGCTCTCCTCCGCACCGAATGCTTGGCCGCTACCCAACACGCGCGGCCTCGGGGAGCAGGAACGACCGCGCTGTCCAGGCGCCTTGTTGTCCTCACCGGCCACGTTCGTCCTCCCAGAGCAGCGTGTGCAGTCGCGGGGTGAGGTTCCAACCGCGCTCCAGGACTTCGTCCGCCAACGCGCGCATCCCTCCGAGGACCGTCTCGCTGTTCGTTCCCTCCGGCATGATCCAGACGTCGGGAAGCGAGAACGTCTCCACCAGGGAGGCGACTTCGTCAAGCTGAGCGGCCTCGTGGATGACAAACTTGAACCGAGCCCTGCTGCAGGCCGCCAACGCCTCCAGGGCTGCCGGGACGATCCGCTGGTCCCCGGGCGCGGCGAAGGCCTCCAGCTTCGGCGAAACGTTGAACGCCGCGACCAACTTGACCAGCTCCGGCCGCGGGACGACGGTGCCGTTCGTCTCCACCTCCACCCGCCGTCCCGACAGCAGCTGCACCAAGTCGACGAGCTGGGGCTGCTGGAGGAGCGGCTCACCGCCGGTGACCACCACCAGCCGCGGCGAGCGGGCCATCACCCACGCCGCCAGGTCTTCGACGTCGTGCCGCGTGGACACCTCGCGCGGGTCGAACCGCGACCAGTCCCACGTCTCCGGGGTGTCGCACCCCGGACAGTGGAGATTGCACCGCGACAGCCGGACGAACAGGGACTGCTGCCCGACGCTCGGGCCCTCGCCCTGGAACGTCGGCCCGAAGCACTCCGCCACCAGCAGGCCCTTGCCGCTGGCGACCTCACCGCCCAGCACGCTCACCGCTCCTCCAGCGCGAACTCGGCCCAGCTGCTTGCCGTTTCCGACACCCGCACCGACGCCAGCCGGCCCGGCAACGACGGCTCCACGTGCTCCACGAACCAGGCGGCGAGCCAGGCGGCGAGGTTCTCCGACGTCGGCGCGACCGGCAGGACGTCGTTCAGCACTCGGTGGTCGAGCGTGCTGTCGATGAGCTTCTTCACCGGGGCGAGGTCGCCGAAGTCCGTGACGAAGCCCGGCTCCACCAGTCGGTTGCCGATGAGGACGAACTCCACCGCGTAGGAGTGACCGTGCATCCGGGCGCACTGGTGCCCCTCCGGCAGGTCGGGCAGGAAGTGGGCCGCCTCGAACCGGAACACCTTCCCGATCCGGTGCCGGCCGGACACGATGACGCCGTTCATCGGGCCACCCCCGAGGGCGCGGTGGCGTACTCGGTCGGGTCCTCGACCCCGGCGAGCACGAACGCCTCGATCCGCTCGGTGCACGTCCCGCACGTCCCGCAGTGCAGCTCGCCGCCGCGGTAGCACGACCAGGTGTCCACGAACGGCACACCGACCTGACCGGCGACCTTCACGATGTCAGCCTTCGTCTGGTCGATGAACGGCGCCAGCAGCTGGAAATCCTTCGGGAGGAATCCCTCGTTGCCGACCCGGGCCGTCTCAGCGAACAGCTCGAAGAACTCGTCGCGGCAGTCCGGGTAGACGGCGTGGTCGCCGGCATGGGCGCCGAACGCCACCGCGTCCGCCCCCGCAGCGACCGCCGCACCCACGGCGATCGAGAGCATGATCGCGTTCCGATTGGGCACCACGGTGCTGCGCATGCTCTCGGCGGTGTAGTGGCCGTTGGGCACCTCGACCGACGAGTCCGTCAGCGCCGAGCCCGCCAGCAGGCGGCCGAGCCCGCTCAGGTCCACCACCTCGTGGCGGGCGTTCAGACGGTCGGCGGCCCGCTGGGCGAAGCCGAGCTCCTTCCGCTGCCGCTGCCCGTAGTCGAAGGAGAGCAGCGTGAGTCGACTCCCGCTGTCGGCAAGCCAGTAGGCGACGGTGGTGCTGTCCAGCCCACCGGAGGCGATCACCACCGCGTGCTGCGGGGGAGCGTGTTCAGTCATCTCCATACGTCTTCCTCGTAGTCCTCCGCTGGCGGAGGTCGGAGTGAGTCCGGCTGTCGTGCGCCCGTGATGGGCCAGCCGATGGGCTGGCGATGCACGGACGGGCCGTTAGCCGGTGTGGACGCGAGGACCTCGCCGCTGACGATCCGGGGCGAAGTCGTTGTTGGACGGGTTGGGGCAGGGCAGGCGCGCGGCTGCGAACGCGAAGCAGCCCGCCCAGCACGTGAATTCCGCGGCGCTGCCCCGTAGCCGCTGGGCTAGGTCTCTCCGACGTCGGGCGCGGACCGAGTGGTGGCCGGCCCATGTGCGGCGCCCTGGCGGTCCAGCTCGTGGTTGACGAGCACCCCCACGAGGGCGATCACGAGGACGTTGCCCAACAGCCACAGCGTCCACATGAACGTCTCCACGGGGTCGCCGGCCTCTGTGCCCCGCGTCGTGGTGGCCGTACCGGGCGGCCGCCGACGCGGGTTCGTGGTCGGCTCGTCCGTGGCGAGGCTCGAGATGGGCCTGCCGCTGAGGTCGGGAACGAACCCGACGTCGGAGACGTCGACGGACGGAGCCGCTGGGGCCCGTGGCGGTGCGGCCTGCTGGGGAGCGGGCACGGGATCGGTCGGGGGAGAGAGGATCGTGGTCATCGGCTTCCTTCTCTGGAGACCTGCTGAGCCTGGAGGTGGCGCTGCCCCGGGCACGGCCGGGGTGCGCGCGACGCCGAGGTGCGTCCGGCTCTGAGGCAGTGCGGAGGGTGAGCCCCGATCCAAGGTGGGAAATCCTTGGGGGCTCATACGGAAGCACCTGCCAAGCCCGCTGCAACAGTGCAGACTTGTGGCAATGTGCGGCAGTGATGTTGAAAAGATGTCGATGACCTGGGCAGTTGGCGGACCGGGAACTCTTGGGGGAATGCGATGACACGATGGGGACGGCTCGCCGTGCAGCGCAGGGCGGCCGGCTACACCCAGGAGCAGCTGGCGAAACTGATGGACGTCGACCGCACAACAGTCCATCGCTGGGAGAAGGGCACGGCGACGCCGCAACCGTGGCAGATGCCGAAGCTCGCGAGACTGCTGAAGGTCTCCGCGACCCAGTTGCGCTCCCTGCTCCCCGGAAGCTCAGATGCTGTCGACGAGCCGGCAGGCACCCCGAGGGAGGACGACGGCCGAACGGAAGTGGTGCACCAGCGCAGTCAGGGCGAGCAGACGACGGCGCCCCTAGCGTCTCCCTTGGCACAGGCGGACGGTCTGGTCGCTGACTGGCTGTCCGTCAGCTCCCTGATCGAGGCAACTGCAACGTCGCTGCCGGTGACCGAAGCCGACATCGGTGCCGCCGAGGGGATGCTCGATCTGTTCCGTCAGCTCGACCACACGCACGGGGCTCGGCAGTTCCAGCGACAGGTCAGCTCCTACATCGACAACGAACTCGAAGCGCTTCTTCGTCGCCCGGTCTCGGACGAGTCGGTCGCTCGTCGGCGGGCGAGGATCACAGCAGGATTCTGCGAGCTCGCCGGGTACCAGGCGGTCGACACCGGAAACCCCGATCAGGCCCAGGCGTACTACCGGCGCGCGCTGACCCTGACGGCCGCGACCAACGACCAGGCGTACAGCGCATACCTCGTGGCGGTGAACCTCGGGCACCTCGCGCTGCACTGCGGCGAGCCTGAGACCACCCTGCGCTGGGCGACCTCGGCCCTGGCCGCCGCCGGGACCGCCGCGAGCCCGGCAACCCGGGCCGCCATCACCGCCGTCGTGGCTCGCGCGAACGCGAGGATGCGCCGGGAGGCCGAGGCGACCAAGCTGATCATCCAGGCCGAGAAGCTGCTCGACACCGCTGACCACCAGGACGAGCCCACCTGGATCCGCTACTTCAATCACGCCTACCTCGCGGACGAGGTCGCCCACTGTCTCCACGACCTCGGTCGGGCCCCGGCCGCGAGGAGCCAGCTCGCCGAGGCCCTCAGCGGAGTGGGCGAGGACAGGGTCCGTCGGCGCGCGATCGATGTGGCCCTGCTCGCCGCCACCTGGCTGCGTACTGGGGACCTCGACCGCGCGTGCGCGGCCGGTCGGGACGCCGTCGCCTACGCGGCCAGGACGGGGTCAGGCCGGTGCATCGAGCGGGTGGCCGGCGTCCTGGCCGACCTGCGGGCCCACGCGGACTATGCCGCAGCCCGGGAGCTTCGCGAGTTCGCCCGGGTCGTGCTGCCCGAAGCCGACGGCATGGCCGTCACGCTCTCGGGCGGCTCATGAGGCGGCGGTAGAAGTCGAGTTCGGCGCGAAGAGCCTGTTCCCGGGCGGAGGGTGCCGATAGGTAGTGGTCGCCGCCCTCCAGCAGCAGGCTGTCGTGGTCATCGCTGAGGGCGGCCAGGTCCTGGGCGAACTGCATGGCCTCCTCGGCGGACGTGATCGTGTCGGCGGTTCCGTGGATCACCAGCACGGGACAACGGATCCGTTCCGGCGCCACCGCGCCGGCGGGCCCCCGCAGCACGGCTGCGTGGGGACGCTGGAACTCCGGGACGGACAGCTCCCACTGTGCAGGGTTGACGACCGCCGAGGTGGCCGTCGCCCCGGCAAACGGCCCGGGACGACTGGCTGCCTGGAGCGATGTGTACCCGCCGGCGCTTGCGCCGCTGATGAACATCGCCCCGGGCAGTGCCGTGCCGGCCGACAGCAGGTGCTCGGCCACCGCGGCGCAGTCCTCGACGTCGTACTCGCCCCAGTGGCCGTGCAGCACCTGCCGGAACGCACGGCCCCGGCCGGTGCTGCCCCGGTAGAGGACTTCGGCGACGGCGAAGCCGTGGCTGACGAAGAACTGGGTCGTCCAGTCCAGCCGGAGGGGCACATCATCCGTCGGACCGGGGTGTGCTCGTACCAGGAGGGGCATCGGTGCCGTTGCCTCGGCCGACCGGTACAGCAGGAAGCTCACACGACCGCCCCCACCCAGCGTGATGCCGACCGACGGCGGGACGGGCGTCCAGGGTGGGGCGGACTCGGACTCAACGCCCAACGGGACAGCCAGAGCGTCAGCCTGGCCCGTGAGGTCGAGCGACCACAAGCTCGGAGCGGACGACGGGGTGGACCCGATCACGGCGAGTCGGCCCTCGTCGACCGCGATGTACGGTTTCACCGACGTGAGGTTCGAGCCGAGCCGACGCCGCCCGCCTGCGGGATCGACCGCTACGAGTTCGGTGAAGAACCCATCCAGTACGGTCAGGACAACGCTGCCGTCAGGGGCGAATCCGTACGATTGGTAGCCCGCTTCCCACGGTGCCGGCGCGCAGTCCGCGTCGGTGGGCAGAACCGCCGTCACCAGGTCGCCGCGAAGCCGGTAGAGGTTCCACCAACCCGTTCGGTCGGACATGAAGTACAGCAACCCGTCTGGTCCCCAAGACGGTTGGACCACGGACTCCGAGGGACGGCCCGCCACGACCCGGCCCGATCCGGGGCGGCCGGAGCGGATGTCAGCCAGCAGGAGACGGCAGCTGTCCCAAGGCATCTGGTCCCGGCTCCACTCCAGGTATGCCAAGGTGTCTTCTGCGAGCCGAGGGCAGGCGAGGAACTCGGCGGAGCGCACCAGGACCTGGACGTCTCCGGCCGGAGACACTGCGACGATCTCGTCCGCGGCGCTGTCGCCACGAACCGCGAACACACTGCCGCCCGGGCCCGGAGCGAGGTCCCCGTAGTGTTCAGAGCCATGGGCGGGCATGATCCTGTCCGGTGTGCGGCCGATCGGTTGGTGGAAGAGGGAACCGTCGTCGCCGACGAACCACACCCCGTCCTGCACCACTGCGAAGCTGCCGCCACCGTAGGCGTGGAGCTCACTCCCGACCGAGAAGTCGGATGGCGTCACCGCGAAGGCTTGGCCAGTGCGTTCCGAACGCATCACGCGCCGGACCCCGCCGTGGTCGGGGTCGGACTGCAGCCACCACAGCGAGCCTGCCACGGCCTGGAGTTCGTCGTACGCGACGACCTTTCGCGCAACCCACGCGGGTGACAGCCCTGTGTCCTGAGACCTCATGGAAGGGATCCTGCCGAATCACGCCGGTAAGTGCCACCACCGCAAAGTGACCGGTACACGACGTTGGGACGCTCGGTCCGAATTCGGAGAGAGGTCGGGAGGCTTCCCGGAATCCTCAGCGCTGCCGCCCGGTTCCGTTCACGGACGGCAGCGCTGGGCCGGTTCGGCGGCCGTGGGCTATATGGCGGCCGCGATTGGGCTCGTGGTCAGCTCGCTGATGCTCTCGGCTGCCTTGCGGGTGTGGTAGATCAACGGCCGCAGGTCGGCGGGCATTTCGGCGGAGCGCCGGAGCAAGAGGACGGAACCCATGATGGAGTCATGCCACAGGACCGGGGCGGAGACGGAGTCCCAGCCGGGCATGCACTCCTGGCGGCCGACTCCGAAGCCGATGTGGCGGATCTCGTCGAGGGACGCGTTGAGGGCGTCGTTGTCTCGGATCACGCCGGGGCCGGCGGTGGGCGGTACTTCCTCGGCGAGCACCAGTTGCTGGATGGTCTGGGGCAGGTAGGCGAGGATGACTCGTCCGGAGGCGCCGGTGCGTAGGGAGCGGGAGACGGAGACGACGTCTTCGGCGGACATGCCGACTTCGGCGGGGTCGATGTCGCCGATGACGTAGTCGGTGCACAGGCGCTTCGCGCCGCCGAAGGGGGAGAGCACGTAGAGCAGGGCGAGGCCGCCGGTGGCGGCGTGGAGCCGTTCGAGGATCGTGTGGGTGGAGGCGGCGCTGGGGGAGTGGGCCATGGCCTGGACGCCGGCTCGGGCGGTGCCGGTCCCGAGGCGGTAGCGGCCGCGGCCGACCTGTTCGAAGACGCCGTCGGTGACACCGGTTTTGAGGATCCGGTGGGTGGTGGCGTCGTCCAGCCCGGCGGTGGCGGCGATGGCGCGCAGCGAGTGCACCTCGCCGGGGAGCTGGGTGAAGGCCCGCTGGACGGCGAAGGCGCGGGCCGCAAGCGAGGACGGCGGCTTGCTCGGTGCGTCGTCCTGGTGGTGTGTGCGCACCGTGTCGGGCGCGGGTGTGGTGGTGCTCGTCATGTTCGGCTTCCGGGGGATCGTCGTGTCGTCCGGCGACGACGCGAGGGGGACGTTCCGCGGTAACCCGCCGGAGGCGGGCGTACGGGAGGACGGCCAGGCGGGCGGCCGGTCAGCGGGCGATGTCAAGGACGATCTTGCCGGTGGTGAGGCGGGCGCTGAGGTCGTGGTGGGCCTGACGGGCCTGGCCGAGCTTGTACACGGGGCCGTTGAGCGGCTTGAGCCAGCCTTCGGTGACCGCAGTGAACAGCGCGGACATCGAGTCGTTGAGGTGGGTGCGGGAGGGGTAGAGGTTCGGCAGCCAGAAGCCGCTGACCGCCTTCGACCCGGCGAGCAGGCTGGTGATGGGCACGAGGCCGTTCGCGCCGGTCACCGAGCCGAAGACGGCGAGGCGTCCGCGCGGGGTGAGGGCTGCGAGGGTGGCGTGGACGACGTCGCCGCCGGTCATCTCCATCGCGGCGGTGACGTGGCCGCCGGTGGCGTCGAGGATCCGCTCGGTGAGGTCCTCGGTGGTGGAGGAGTCGACGACGGCGTCTGCTCCCAGCTCCGTGGCGATCCGGCGCTTCTCCTCGCTGGAGGCCATGGCGACGACCTTGGCGCCGGCGTGCTTGGCGAGCTGGACGGCGAGCGAGCCGACGCCGCCCGCGGCGGCCGGGACGAGGACGGTGTCCCCGGCGGTGACCCGCAGGTCGGTGAAGAGCAGGTGCCAGGCGGTGTTGCCCTGGAGCGTGAGGGCGACGGCGTCGTGGTCGGCGATGCTGTCCGGTACCTCGAAGGCGAGCTTCCGGTGAACGACGGTGGTCTCGGCGTAGCCGCCACCGCGGCTGAGCGCGATGTAGCGGCGCCCGTCCTCGGCGATGCCGAGCACCTCGTTGCCCGGGACGAACGGGGCGGGCATGGGCGCGGGGTACGAGCCTTCGCGCAGGTGGACGTCGGCGTAGTTGACGCCGGCCAACCGGGTGCGCAGTCGAAGGTGGCCGGGGCGGCTCTCCGGCTCGGGCAGTTCGGTCGGCTCCAGGACCTCCGGGCCGCCGAACTCCCGGACGGCTATTGCGCGCATTTTTATCTCAGCCCCAAGTATTGTATGTCGGATTGTCGGTGAGTTCCCATCGGCGGGTCGCTCGGACAGCGAATATACCCGCCGCGGAACGCCGGATTCTGTTTGCGCATATAGGGGTCAGGTCCACTGCTGGGATGAATGTTCTCGGCGAGTGGTATTCGTCACGTGACGCTGAGTATCGATGCTCGGGTGCTTGCTCACTGTGAGGAGGCGGGGGAATTTTGCTACGTGTGACTGGATACGCTCCTTGCGGAGCGTTGCTTCGCGTCTCGCGAGAAGATCATTTCTCAGTCTCCGAAAAAGCCTTCGTTCTTCCCGCGTAGATACCCTTGATTTGTTGACCTGTATCCGGGTCGCTACTTAATGTCTCCCTGTCGCCGCAATCGCGGGCCGCCTGCTTGATGGAGAATTAGGTAATGGAGCTTCAGCTTCGTCCGGCTGTGATTCGGAGCCGGGCCAGTCGATGCTTCCGGGTGTCACGGCGAAGGCCAGAGTCACCGCGAGTGAGATCGGGCGCCCGCCCATTCCCTACGTACGGTGACCCCGGTTGTCGAAGGCCTGGGAACGGCGACCGGCTTCGGGTACTGACCGTCACGGCCGGAGGCCGCGTGCCTGCGGGCTCTGCCGGAGCCTCGACTGCGCACCGAAGAACGGGATGGATCTGTCAGCCGCGTTGCCCCTATGGTGCTGCTCCCGCCGCACGGTCGGCCGGCGGCCAGGGGAGGGCGGGCGGCTGAGCACCGGCCCTGCGGCCCCTCCACATGAGACCGGCGTCCGGGAGCTACCAACTCCTGGACGCCGGACCCGACGCCCCGAGGGGTGTCGATTCACTACCACGCGCGCAGCGGGACTTCTTCGCACGAGGACCGCCGCGCGCGCTCCTACGAAGCAGGGAGTATTGCATGCCCGCCGCACCCAGCGGAACCCTGGCCTGCCCGAACACGGACGCACGGCCACGCCTCGCCGCCAAGCTCGCGGACATGATCCCGGGCGCCGCCGCGGTCACCGTCGGCTTCACCGACCCGGTGACCCAGTGGCCCCACGCCTACGCCCGGGCGACCGACGCCGCGGGCCGCCCGATCCGGCTGAGCCCGGTCGCCAGAAGGGTCGTCGCGCGGTGGGTCGTGCGGGCCTACCCGGACGCCGACTGGACGCGCCCGCACATCCTCGACCTCGCGGACGGGCAACTCGCCGTCCGCACGGACAGCCTGGCCCGGGGGCGCTGACATGGCGCGAATACGGTCCGTCAAGCCGGAGACCTGGGTCTCCGAAACGCTGGCCGAGGTCTCCATCCCGGCGATGGTCACCTTCCTCGGCATGACCAACCACGCCGACGACCACGGCCGACACCGCGACAACGCGGCGATCGTCTACGGCCTGATCTGGCCGATGCGCGACGAGATCATCCGCGCGGACGTCGAGGACCACCTCCAGCAGCTCGCCGCCGTCGGTGCGGTGTGCCGGTACACCGGCTGCGACGGCCGCCGGTACTTCCACTACCCGACCTGGCGCAAGCACCAGAAGATCGACAAGCCGAGCCTGTCCCGGCTTCCCGCGTGCCCGCACTGCGAGCCCGAGCGGTGCGGCGTCTGCAAGGGTCCCTGCATTCAGCGGGCCACGCTCGCCAACACCCCGGGAGCCGCAGCTGAGAACGTCGCGAGCGCTCCCCGAGTGTTCGCCGAAGCGTCGGCGAACGCTCCAGTAGCCCTCGACCAGCCGCACGAGCCCTTCCCGGCGCCTTCCCCTCAGACGGCTCCCGCAGCTGCCGAAGCGGCAGCGCCGGCGAGCGGCGCCGAGCGCAAGCCAGTACCGGCTCCCCGGAAAGCCGCAGGTCAGGCGGCATTCGGCGAATCCTCCCCGAAGTCTCGCCGAGACCTCCCGGAACCCTCGGCGCCTGGATCTAGGATCTTGGATCCTGGATCTTCTTTCCCTAGGGGGCGCGAGGCGCCCGACGCGGACGCCGTCTCGGCGAACCACCTGATCGGCGAGTACATCGCCGCCTGCGCCGAGCGCCCGCCGGGCAGCGTGCTCGGCCACCTCGGCAAGACCGTCAAGACCCTGCTGGACGAGGGCATCGCCGCCGAGCACGTCCGCGCTGGACTGCGGCGGTACACCGAGATCCAGGGCCACCCGTCCCGGCTGCCGAGCCTGGTCAACGACGCCATGAACGCACGGGGCACCGGTTTGGCCCGGCCGGGAATCCGGCCTAACGTGCCCGCCCACCAGGCATGGACCAACCCGGTCGACGCCGTCGCCGCTTACGCCGAGGAGCTGTGATGCGCACCCACCGCGACCCGCAGACCCTCGCCGACGCCCCCTCGGTGCTCGACCGGATGGCCCGCATCCTCGCCGCCCGGGGAATCGACCAGCACGCGGTCGACGCCCACCCGGACGAGCCGGAGCCGTACTCGGCGGAGGAAGCGCTGGCCGCCGGGCTGCCGCCGCGCTACCGCGACGCACTCGCCCAGCACCCGCAGGTCCTCGCCTGGGTGCGGCAGGTAGCCACCCAGGCCGCCGCCCCCAGCCTCGGCGCCCGCCGCCAGGTCACCACCGGCCCCAGCCTCCTGATGGCCGGAGTCGTCGGCGCCGGCAAGACCCACGAGGCCTACGGCGCCGTCCGCGCCCTCGTCCAGGCCGGCATCGGAGTGCGCTGGCGCGCCACCACCGCCGCCGACCTCTACGCCGAACTGCGCCCCAGCGCGGACACCGACGCCGAGCGGGTCCTCGCGACCTACAGCCGGGTGCCGCTGCTGCTCCTCGACGACCTCGGCGCCGCCAAGTCGAGCGAGTTCGTCGAAGAGCAGACCTACCGGCTGATCAACCGCCGCTACAACCACATGCTCCCGACCCTGATCACCACCAACCTGCCGATCAAGGACCTCCGAACCTGCCTCGGTGACCGCGTCACCTCCCGGCTCGCCCAGATGACCACCCGGGTCAGCTTCGAGCCGGTCGACCGCAGACGCCTCCCGCGCGCCGCCTGAGCCGCCGCCGCGCCCGGCCGCCCGCAACCACGGCGAGCCGCCCACCCTTCACCGACCCAGCGCACCTCTCCGCCGACGCCACCCGTGCGCGCGAAGAGCGATCGGAGTACACCCGCATGACCACCACGACCAGCCCTGCCCGCCACCGCACCCTCGGCGACCACACCTGGCAGGACCAGGCCGTCTGCACCCCGACCGAGTACAACCCCGTCGACCCGGAGACCTTCTTCCCCGGGCCGGAGGAGGCCGACAAGATCGCCACCGCGAAGGGCCTGTGCGCCCAGTGCCCGGTCGCCCGAGCCTGCCTGGACGCCGCCCTCGAAACCGGCGACACCCACGGCATACGAGGCGGCCTCACCGAGGAGGAACGCGAACCCCTGCACACCAGGATCAACGACCGCCTCGACTACAGCCGCGTCAACGACACCCTCGCCGGACGCGACATCCACCTCACCCGCGCCGAACGCCGCGCCGTCGTCCTCGCGGGCTACCGCCAGGACGTCCCCGTCGAACGCCTCGCCTGGCTCCTCAAGATCACCGAAGAGCATGCCCTCAAGCTCTATCGCGAAACCCGCCGAGCCATCCGCCACCGGCAGATCGCCGAGGACGCCGCCCGCACCGCCGCCGGCGACCAGCTGAACCGCGACGCCTACGGGACGGCCGCATGAGCACCACCACCGCGACCACCGCCCACGTCACCGGTTGGGACCGGACCGTCGTCATCGCCCTCGGTACCGCCGGCTGCGCGCTCTCCTACGACGCTCTCCAGCAGATGGCCGTCGCTGTCCACGTCCGAGGCCTCCTCACCTACCTCTTCCCCCTCGTCATCGACGGCTTCATCGCCTACGGCGTCCGCGCCCTGCTGGTCCTGCGCGACGCTCCGCTGCGCGCCCGCGCCTACGTCTGGCTGCTCTTCGGCGCGGCTACCGGGGCGAGCCTGTGGGCCAACGCCCTGCACGCGATCCGGCTGAACCAACTGCACGCCGGAGACGGAGGCCTGCGGCTGGGTGACACGGTGGTCGCGGTGCTCTCCACCATCGCCCCGCTCGCTCTGGCCGGCGCCGTCCACCTCTACATCCTCATCGCCCGCGGGCCGGTCAGTCCGGCTGACCCGGACAGCCGCAGTGACCGAACGGCCGACCTCGGGCAGCGCACCGCAGAAGCTGACCCGACCGAGCGACCGGCGGGGTTGACCGGCGGTCAGGACAGCGGTGGTCACTCCGCTGCCGGTCAGCCGGTCAGCCGTCCGGTCACCATGCCGAGGCCGCAGCCACGGTTGACCCCGGTCAGCCTGACCAAGCCCTCTGACGTGGGCGGTCACCCGGTCACCCCCCGGCCGGTCACTGACCGACCGGCAGCTGAGCCGCCGGCCACCGCACCGCAGGTCAGCCCCACCGAGACCATCGGTCAGCCGGTCAAGCCCCTGGTCCCCGCACCGCAGGTCGCTGACCGGGATGGTGACCGCCGCCCTGACCTGGAAACCGAGGACCTGCTGAAGATTGCACGGCAGGCGGTCAGGGAGGAGGACAAGCTGACCCGCAAGGTGGTCGCCCAGGCGATCCGAGGTCAGCAGATCCCGCTGTCCAGCGACACCTTGACCCACCTGATGGCCCAGCTTCGCGCCCAGCACGGTCAGCCGGTCACTGCCAGCCGGGACTGACCGACACGCACCGCCGGGGTGACCGCCCAGGTCACCCCAGCGGTGCCCCCACCCGAACCACCGCCGAACGGAAGCACCCACCATGCGCACCACCCCCGCCACTTGGGCCGAGGCGGACGCCTGGCTCGCCGTCCTGCACCAGCGCGGCCACCTCCATCACGTCGAAACCGGCCCCGACGGCAACCGCAGCGTCCAGCGCGACCGGCACTCCATTCCCTGGGCCCTCCACCACCCCGTCCTCGCCCTCGACTTCATCGAGGACCTCCTCCTCGACATTCGCCAGCGCGACGCCGAGGCCAGCCGGTGACCAGCTCTGACCAGGACAGCACCACGCAGGGACCGAAGAGCGACCACGATCAGGCTCCTGGCGGAGCAAGTTGTGGGGTAAGGAGTCCTTACCCCGCCTGCGCCCCGAACGGAGCGCAGGTACCCCGGTCGGTGGCAGACCCAGGGGGGCCTGCCGCCGACCGGGGAGTCGGCCCAGGGGAGCCGACCACAGGGGAGGACGAGCAGCGGCCGACCATCGCCCGCACCCCAGCGCGCCGACGCTTTCGCCAGAGCGTGCCGCGCACCAACCGCATCTGCCCCCGCTTCAGCGACCCCGAGTGGGCCCTCCTCCAGCGCGCCGCCGCCCGAGCCGACCTTACTCCCGGCGGCTACACCGCTGCAGCCGCGGTGGCCGCCGCCACCAGCACCGACCCCAGCGCCGCCGTCGCCGACTACCGGCGCGGCATCCAGGAACTCATGGAGTCCAACCGCCAGCTCGGCGCCGTCGGCAACAACCTCAACCAGCTGGCCCACTACGCGAACGCCGGCGGCCAGCCGGGCGCCGAGCTCCGCCAGCTCCTGGCCCGCGTCGAAGCGTCCATCGACGCGGTCGACGACGCCGTCGACTGGCTCATCCGCCGGTGATCCCCAAGATCCGCACCGGCACCGACCGCGCCTTCCCCCTCATTGACTACCTCTTCGGCCCTGGCAAACACGAAGAGCACACCGACCAGCACCTCATTGCCTCCTGGAACGGCTTCGCCCCCGACCCGGGCCCCAACCCGGAGCGCCACCAAGTCGCCAAGCTCGCCAACCAGCTCGACCAGCCCGTCAAGGCCCTCGGAAAGCAGGCACCGGCCACCAGGATCTGGCACTGCTCACTGCGCACCGCCCCCGGCGACCGGCACCTCGACGACGCCGAGTGGGCCACCATCGCCCGGCGCATCGTCCACGCCACCGGCATCGCCCCCGAAGGCGACACCGCAGCCTGTCGCTGGATCGCCGTCCGCCACGCCAGCGACCACATCCACATCGCCGCCACCCTGGTGCGCCAGGACGGCCGCCTTGCCGGCCTCAGCTTCGACAAGCGCAAGGCCCAAGCCGAAGCCCGCCTCATCGAGAAGGAGTACGGCCTGCGCCGACTCAAGCCCGGCGACGGCACTGCCGCCAAGAACCCCACCAGCCAGGAACACTTCAAGGCCGAACGCACCGGCCGCACCGAACCCCCACGCGAAACCCTGCGCGAAGCCGTCCGCCAAGCCCTCGCCGGAGCCGACACCGAGCAGGAGTTCTTCACCCGCCTACGCGAAGCCGGCTTGCGCGTAAAGCTCCGCCATCTGCCATCCGGTGATCTCCTCGGCTACAACGTCGCCCTGCCCGGCGACCGCAGCCGTACCGGTGAGCCCATCTGGTTCTCCGGGTCCAAGCTCGCCCCCGACCTCTCGCTGCCCCGAATCCGCCGCCGCCTCGACGCCGTACCCGCCACCGGAACCCCGGAGCCGGACGACCGCCCGGCCCGCGCCGACCGTTCCGCTCCCGCCCGCCGCCGCCGGGACGCCGCCGGCATCGCCGAGCGCACCGTCGCCGTCCTCGACCAGGACAACGACGAAGCCGCCGCCCACCTCACCGGTGCCGGCGAACTCCTCGACGCCCTCGCCCAGACCTCCCCGGCCGCCACCCGCGCCGAACTCCGAGAAGCCGCCCGCGCCTTCGAGCGCGCCACCCGCAGCCACGTCCGCGCCGAGAACACCGACATCCGCGCCCTGCGCTCCGCCGCCCGCGGCATCGTCCAGGCTGGAGGAGCGCTTGGCCGGGGCGAGGACGGCGGCGCCACCGCCATGGTCCTGTCCACCCTCGTTCTGGTCACCCTGGCCGCCGCCCGCTGGCACTCCGCCCGCGGCCATGCCCAGCAGGCCGCCGCCTCCCGTCAGGCCGCCCACCACTTGCGTACGGCCTACCAGCAGGCCGCCGCCACCCCGATGCGCACGATGCGCGAAGCAGGCCGAGCCCTGCCGGAGGCCGACCGCCGCCGCCACGACACCACCATCCACACCGTCCTCGACAGCGACCGGCGGCCGTCGGCACGGGGCAGCGACCACGATGCCCTGGCCGCGGTCCTCGCCGAAGCCGAGAAGGCCGGCCACGACCCGAAGGCCCTGCTGGAGGAAGCCTCCTCCTGGCGCGAACTCGACACCGCCCACAGCCGCGACGACGTCCTGGTCTGGCGCATCCGCCGCATCGCCGACCTTCCCGCGAGCCCCGAGCCCCCGCACCAGGCCCCGGCAACCACCAGGAACGGCGCGAAGCCGGGCCGTCCCGCACAGCGCCCCGCCCCGCCGACACCGGCCCAGCCCGCGACCGACCCGCACCCTCCGGCCCCGCGCCGCTGACCCCGCCGGGTCCCGGCGAACACCGGGCCCAGCCCGCCGGGCCCGGCGGGCACAAACCCCCTCGACACCCGGTCCCACCAGGTGTTACGCAAGAACCTGAGCACCGAACGGAGAGCCCATGACCAGAACCGACGAGCGCACCACCACCCCGAACCCGACCACCACCCCGGCCGCCTCCGACCCCCTCCTGCAGCTGGAGTACGACAGCCGACCCCCGAGCGGCCCGGACGCGGTGCGCCTCGTGAAGTGCCCCACCGAACTGACGCTCCGCGGAATGCCCGTCATCTGCCCCACCTGCCGAGCGGGCCGGGACTGGCTGCTGATCAACTACCGTCGCCACGTCTGGATCGGCTGCCGCTGCGGCACGGAGTGGCTGGAGCCGGACATCACCCGCCGAGACTTCGATGCGATGATCGCCGACCCCACGTGGACGCATTACCGCACCCTCGACGAGGCCTGCGCCGTCCTGGGATTCGACGGGCTCTTCGCTGGGCTCTACCTGGAGTAACGAGCAGTACTGCATCGGATTGCAGCATGCGGCATCGCGCAAGAACCGCCGTGACCAGGGACTCTATCGGCGTGAGCTTCCCCCGCTGCGCGGGAGGTGCTGATTACCTGGTCAGGACAGGTGTGGGTGGTTCGATGGCCACCGGTTCGGCCGTCGCCTGGTCGGCGTAGTACTTCGCCTCGTACTCGTCCGGGCTGAGCCAGCCCAGGCGCTTCTGGATGCGGCGGGTGTTGTACCAGCCGTCGATGTAGGCGAACAGCACGAGGTCGGGGTCGGTCCGGGTGGTGAAGGTCGTGCGGCGCACGCACTCGGTCTTCAGGACGCTCCAGAAGTTCTCCGCCAGGGCGTTGTCGAACGAGTCGCCCACGCTTCCCATGCTCGGCTCGATTCCCGCCTTCAGCAGGCGAGTTGTGAGCTTGATGGACGTGTACTGGGTGGATTCAACCGGTCGTCGCAACACCTCGATTGTGGAGGTGTCGGGTGGGACGACCTGTGGGGTGGGCGACGAAGGTGACGGGGCGTCCGGCGATGCGTTCGCCGGGTCGGCCGCCGGTGCGTCGGGACGTGGAACGCGCATTCTGGTTGAAGATCGCGCAGGGGCTCACGAGCGAGGATGCCGCGCTGGCATGCGGGGTGTCCGGACCGGTCGGTTCGCGGTGGTTCCGCGATCGTGGCGGGATGCCTTCGATCCAGCTCAGCCCGTTGTCAGGTCGGTATCTGTCGTTCGCCGAGCGCGAGGAGATCGCCCTGCTGAGGGCCCAGGACACCGGTGTGAGGGAGATCGCCCGCAGGCTGGGGCGCTCACCGTCGACGATATCTCGCGAGCTGCGACGCAACGCTGGCACGAGGTGCGGGCGGCTCCACTACCGGGCCTCGATCGCGCAATGGAAGGCCGAGCTGGCGGCAGGCCGGCCGAAGACGGCGAAGCTCGCGGCCGACGAGCGGCTGCGTGCGTACGTGCAGGATCGGCTGGCCGGTGTGATCCAAGCTCCGGACGGCAGGCCGTCGCCGGGCCCGGCGACGCAGGAGTGGAAGGGGCGGAACAAGCCCCGCCGCCAGGACCGGTGTTGGGCGACCGCATGGAGTCCGGAGCAGATAGCCAAGCGGTTGCCGGTCGACTATCCGGACGATGAGTCCATGCGGATCTCGCACGAGGCGATCTACCAGGCCCTCTACGTCCAGGGCCGCGGCGCGCTCGACCGCGAACTGGTCGCGTGCCTGCGGACAGGCCGTGCCCTGCGGATTCCGCGCTCGCGCGCCCGCCGGAAGGCGTCCGGTCACGTCACGCCCGACGTGATGATCGGCGAGCGTCCCTCCGAGGTCGAGACCCGGGCCGTCGCGGGCCACTGGGAAGGCGATCTGATCATCGGGACGAACCGGTCCGCCATCGGCACGCTCGTGGAGCGCGCGACAAGGTTCACCATCCTGGTCCACCTGCCGCGAATGGAAGGCTACGGCGTCGAGCCACGGGTGAAGAACGGCCCCGCGCTGGCCGGCTACGGCGCCGAGGCGATGCGCGAGGCCCTGACGGCCCAAATGACCAAAATCCCACAGCAGTTGCGTCGATCACTGACCTGGGACCGAGGGAAGGAGCTCGCCCAGCACGCCCAGTTGAAGGCCGACACCGGTATCGCCGTCTACTTCGCCGACCCGCACAGCCCCTGGCAGCGCGGCACGAACGAGAACACGAACGGGCTGCTGCGGCAGTACTTCCCGAAGGGCACGGATCTGGCCCGCTGGACCGCCCACGACCTCGCAGCCGTCGCTGGGGCACTCAACACCCGGCCGCGGAAGACACTCGGCTGGAGAACGCCTGCGGAGGCACTCGACGATCAGCTACTCTCGCTCCAAGTCAGCGGTGTTGCAACGACCCCTTGAGCCCGGTCAGTACACGTCCATCAAGCTCACAACTCGCCTGCTGAAGGCGGGAATCGAGCCGAGCATGGGAAGCGTGGGCGACTCGTTCGACAACGCCCTGGCGGAGAACTTCTGGAGCGTCCTGAAGACCGAGTGCGTGCGCCGCACGACCTTCACCACCCGGACCGACGCCGACCTCGTGCTGTTCGCCTACATCGACGGCTGGTACAACACCCGCCGCATCCAGAAGCGCCTGGGCTGGCTCAGCCCGGACGAGTACGAGGCGAAGTACTACGCCGACCAGGCGACGGCCGAACCGGTGGCCATCGAACCACCCACACCCGTCCTGACCAGGTAATCAGCACCTCCCGCGCAGCGGGGGAAGCTCAGGGTAAGCATCGCGGCGTTCCCGCTCGGTTCGGTAGGGCCTGGCGTAGGCCCACTCGTCGAGCAGGGTGCGGTTGAAGCGTTCGACCTTGCCGTTGGTCTGCGGCCTGTAGGGACGGGTTCGCTTGTGCGCGATGCCCTCGGCTCCGAGGGCATCGCGCCAGGCATGTGACTTGTAGCAGGAGCCGTTGTCGGTCAGCACGCGTTGGACGGTGATTCTGGCCCGGGCGAAGAACTCGTTCGCCCGGGCCCAGAACGCCGTGGCGGTCTCCTTGCGCTCGTCGGGCAGGATCTCGCTGTAGGCCGGGCGGGAGTGGTCGTCGACGGCGTTGTGCAGGTAGCTGTAGCCGGCCCCGGAGCGGTTCTTGCGGCCGGCCTGGCGTCCGAGGGCCTGGTGGCCGCCGCCGTCCGGGATGTTGCCGAGCTTCTTGATGTCAACGTGGACCAACTCGCCTGGTGCGCAACGCTCGTAGCGGCGCACGGATCGGCCGGTCGCGCGGTCCAGGTGTGCCAGGCGGGCCATCCGGTAGCGGGTCAGGACGCGGTGGACGGTGGCCGGGTTCAGCCACAGGAGGTAGGCGATGCGGGCGGGTCCCCAGCGGCGCAGGACGCGGACCTTGATGATCCGGCGCTCGGTTCGGGTCGGCGTCCGGTGGGGGCTGCGGTGCGGTCGGCTGGAGAGGTCGCTCATGCCGGCCTCGCCGAGCGTGCGGTAGCGGTCCGCCCAGCGCTTGGCCGTGGTGGGCGAGACCTGGAAGCGTTCGGCGGCCCGGCGGAGGGGCCAGCCGTCCTCGACCACGCAGTGGGCCAGGCGCAGGCGTCCGGTCTCGGTCAGCGGTGCGTTACGGTGTGGCATGAGGGCCTTTCTGGCGCTGGGGTAGATGTCGCAATCCACACCTGGCCAGAAGGCCCTCACTCATTTCAAGATCACCTGGCCGTGAGCCCTGTCCCAACCTCCGTGGTCAGGACAGCTAGCCCACGGTGGGGTGGATGGATCACCGCAGGCGTCGGCTACTGGGTTCGGCAGTCGATGCTCTGCAGGCGCTCGGCGGAGACAAGGTCGTACTTCTGGGTGTCGTCGTTCCACGTCCAATAGGCCGTGGTGTACTTGCCGTACTGGATTCCGGTCAGGTAGTTGGCGCCGTTCTTCGCCCACTGCCACTGCTGGTCGACGAGGCCGTCACGCCAGTTGTCGGGGTTGGGCGTCTTGGTGTAGAGGCCGTACCAGTCTTTCTCGGTGAAGCGCTCGCCGGCGTAGCCGATCTGGATGTAGTAGTTGCGGCAGGTCAGCGGGTCGACCCGGGGGTCGGAGGACCATCCGTTGGGGTCGCCCGGGTCCGCCTGCGCGGTGGCGGCCGGGGCGGCCTTGAGGGCGGGGGTGTGAGCGGACGCGGTGGCCGCACCACCCGTCAGACCGAGCAGCGCGCACGCTGCCACGGTCAGGGCCAAGCTCTTGCGCATTTCTCCTCCTGGAGGTTGGTGTACGGACTTTAGAATGTATCCAACAGGGATGATGCGGTCTATCCTCTGAAAGGGTGAGAGAAAGATTGTGTGCCATCATTTGAGAGGAATTATCCAGCCACTCGAAGTTGATCATACTGTCCGTATGTAAATAATCTGGTTGGCACCTTCTGTGCTGGCGGGCTCCTGACTCGGTGCAGCTCGCCGACAATTCGCGCGTCCGAGTGATGTGATCGTCAGGCCGAACTCCGGGTGTGGCGAATGGTTTTGCACAAGGAGGTGGGCGCCCCTTGTGTCGCCCTTACTGTTCGTTCACCTCCCACCTGGGCTTCCTTCTGGCGGGGCGCGGGATGGCATCGCAGGTCCCGGCGCGCCTCCTGTAGCGCAGATTGGAAGCGGGCACAATTCCATCAGTCGCCACACGAGCGGAACGCCACCTACCCGGAGTGCACCATGGCAGAAGATGCACGCCTGTCTCTGTTTTCCCGAGACCCCTACCCGCCAGGCCAGACCATCCTGGCCTTCTACGAGGTCGCCAAGCCCGGCGACAACCGCGTCGGACTGTACCGCGAAGGGGAGGAAAATCCCGTCCGCTTCACCACCTTCCGATACGCACCCGGACGGGCCGGCGTGGTGCGCTTCCCGGGCACCTCGACCGGGAAGAAGGCCCTGCCGCCGGGGCAGTACACCTTGCGCCTGATCCGCTACGAGGCTGCGGAGAACCCGGCCGACGACAAGGCGGAGGTGCTGTGCGACCCGGTCGCCTTCAGGATCGCGGACCGCCCCTACTTCCTGGCCGATTCCGTCACGGAGGCTCCCGTTGTGGCCGGGCAGGACGTCGCCTTCTCCCTCGCGGGGATCGTGGAGTGCGACGAAGCCCGCGAGGTCGAGTTCGTCAAACTCTCCGGCGACGATTGGCTGCAGGTGTCAGCCGAGGGGGACGTCACCGGTGCTGCGCCGGGCGGGGCCGGCGCGGCCGACGGACTCGTCGTGGTCGCCGCCCGGTACAAGGGAAGCGGCGGCCAGGGATCCGGCGCGTCCGCGGCGGTGCGCGTGCCCGTCTACGCGCCCGGTACTGCGCCGACCGACCACCTGCGCGTGGCCACCATGAACCTGTGGGTGGACCTCGCCTGGTCCCACAACGGCATCAGCAAGGTCCTGCGGACACTGCTGGAGCACGATGTCGACATCGCCGGCTTCCAGGAGGTCAAGGCGGACAGGGCGCCGACGGTGAAGACCCTTGCGGCCCGGTTGGGCTGGGAGTACCGCCAGCTGGGCGATGTCGGCCTTGTCAGCCGCTACCCCATCCAACCCGCTGTCACCGACCCCGAACTCACCGGGCCCCTGCGCGTGAAGGTCGCGGTCGGGGACCTTACCGTCCAGTTCGTCGCCCTCCACCTCGACTACACGTTCTACGGTCCCGACAAGGCGCCGCCCGGGCGCCGGGTGTTCACCGACGACGTTCGCAAGGAGGAGACGGCCTCGCGGCGAACAGCAGAGATCAAGGACGTCCTCAAGGCCCTGTCCGACGACCTGAAGGGCACGGACACCAGTCCCATCGTGGCACTCGGCGACTTCAACTGCCCCTCCCACCGCGACTGGACCTCCAACACCGCCCCGGACCCCCGGAACTGGCCGGTCACACAGCTCCTAGAGGACGCGCGGTTCACCGACTCCTACCGCGCACTCCACCCCGACCCTGTCTCCCACCCCGGAATCACCTGGTCGCCGAACACCTTCTGGCGCCCCGAACTGGCAAGCACCGAACCCCAGGACCGCATCGACTTCATTTTCCACCGGGGCCGCCGGCTGCGACCGATCGACTCCCGCCCGGTCGCGCCTGGCACCCAGGACCCGGGCGCCAAGCACCCGGCCTGGGAGAGAAGCCCCGGCGAGGACCAGTACATGTACAACGAATGGCCCTCCGATCACGCCGCCGTGATCACCACCTATCAGATCCTCCCGTCCTGACCCCTTTCTGCGGCCCGGTCCTGCCACCGGCCACCGCGACCGGCTGAACGCCGGCGGCCTGCGGATCCCGCAGGCCGCTGTGGGTCGGCCGAGTACCCGCCCAGCCTCCGAGCCACCCGCGCCGGCCATCGGCCGCAGGCGATCCCGTCCTGATGCGGAGAGTTTCATCCGCACACTAACTGTTGAAGGAATGAACGATGCGGACAATTCTGGCCCTGGCAGCGGCGCCATGCGCGCTGGTCGGTCTGCTCGGCGGCGCGGCCACCGCGTTGGCCCAGCCACCCGCCCCGAAGGCCCTCATGGCGTCCGAAACTCCGAACGGCCCCGACGCCATGAGGAGCGATCCGCGCCTCGACCCGCTAGCCTGCCGCAACTACAACATCCAGATCAGCTACACCGGCGAGCCCATCGGCCAGAAGGACTGGTACGGCCTGTACTCCAAAGCCCCCGACCCCCGTGACTGGAAGGACGGTCTGGTCCCGCACCAGTGGCAGTGGGCCGAAACCAGCAGCACCTACCAGTCCGAGGCCCAGCATGGCACCTACGCCGCGGCCTACTGGACCTGGAACGAGAGCACGCAACGCTACGACCTGGTCGCCGCCAAGCCGCTGATCGGAATCGACTGCCGGAGCTACTGACTTCGGCTGGTCAGGGTGGGCTGGACTGTCGAGGGTGAGGCCGGTTCCGGCTATGAAGCTGTTGAGGGTTTCGGGTCGGTATTGGAGGCCGTTTGTTGCGGTTGCGGACGAGGGTCTCCAGTCGATCCAGGGCGACGACGGCGAGGTTGGCAAGGCTGCGCATGACGTGGGCCCACACACCTTCGACCGGATTGAGGCCGGATAAGTAGGCGGGCAGCAGGAACACCGTCAGCCAGTCCCGATCGTCGATTATCTGGAGCATTTTGCGGGAGACGTGGGTGTTCAGGAGGTCCCAGACCAGCACGAGTGGCGCCCTGGCGAGCTGGCGAACGCCGTCGAGCAGAGCGATGAAGTCGTTCTCGCCCATGCTGCGGCGTTCACTGCGGCCTGCCGGATGGGCGAGGAGGCGGTAGGACAGGATGGTGCGGGAGTTGGGCCGTATCGCGATCAGGCCGGCCACTGACAGTCGCTCCGAGCGGCGTCCGCTGACCGTCACGACCGGGGTGCGGCCTCGCCGGCCCCAGGTTCGTCCCTTCGGCGGTCTGCGGGTGAAGCCTGCCTCGTCCTCGAAGCAGATGTAGCCCCCGCAGGCCGCCCTCGCTCTCTTACCTCGTCCCAGGTCGCCTCCGTAAGGTGTTGTCCGGCCCGGGAGGGCCGGGTGTGGCTCAGGTCGCCTTGTCCTCAGTGGCTCGGAAGGAGTGGCCGCCCGGCTCTTCGGGGCGCCCTGGCTGCTGATTGAGATGTGCGCGCTTCGTGCGGTCGCTGATTACGGAGACGACAGCGGGGTGTTCCTCGGGCCAACGCGATGCCGGTACGTTCGAGGAGGGTGTGTGAGCGAGCGAAGGGCCCATGTCTGGGCCGGTGTTGACGCAGGCAAGGGCCACCACTGGGCAGCCGTGGTCGACGAGGACGGCGCCACGCTGTGGTCGAAGAAGATCGACAACGACGAGACCGCGATCCTGACCGCGCTCGGCGAGATCCTCCCCCTGGCCGATCAGGTCCACTGGGCGGTGGACATCTCCGGAACATCCTCCGCGCTGCTGCTGGCGCTGCTCGCGGCCCACGGCCAGCGAGCCGTCTACGTACCGGGACGAACCGTCAACCGCATGGCCGGCGCTTACCGGGGCGAGGCGAAGACCGACGCCCGCGACGCCTACGTCATCGCCGAAACCGCCCGCCACCGCCGGGACTTCACCACCACCGAGGTGTCCGCCCAGCTGGCCGCCGACCTCGCCTTGCTGACTGCCCACCGCTCAGATCTGGTCGCCGACCGGGTGCGGATGATCAACCGGCTCCG
Source organism: Kitasatospora sp. NPDC127067 (assembly GCF_042724755.1). Classification (NCBI taxonomy): domain Bacteria; kingdom Bacillati; phylum Actinomycetota; class Actinomycetes; order Kitasatosporales; family Streptomycetaceae; genus Kitasatospora; species Kitasatospora sp. NPDC127067. The sequence goes on from NZ_JBHXEM010000053.1 coordinate 37,171, forward strand.
AGATGTGCTGACCGGCGTCTTCCCCGCTCTGGAGCGGGCATTCGACTACTCCGCGTACAAGGGCGCCCTGGTCCTGCTGACCGGCTACCAGGCCCCCGCCGCGCTCCGTCGCCGCGGCCGGGCACGCCTCACGGCCTGGCTGGCCAACCGCGGCGTCCGCGGCGCCGACGCCGTGGCGGCCACCGCGCTGGAGGCCGCCGCCGCCCAGCACACCGTGCTGCCCGGCGAGGACGTCGCCGCCGCAATCGTCGCAGACCTGGCCACGCAGATCCTGGCCCTGGACGACCGGCTCAAGCGGATCGACAAACAGGTCCGCGACACCTTCCACGCCCACCCGCAGGCCGAGATCATCGAGTCCCTGCCCGGAATCGGGCCGATACTCGGTGCCGAGCTCATCGTCGCCGCCGGCGACCTGACGGCCTACGCGGACGCCGGCCATCTGGCCTCGGCGGCCGGGCTCGTGCCCGTCCCCCGCGACTCCGGACGCCGCACCGGCAACTTACACCGACCCAAACGCTACAGCCGCCGGCTGCGACGGGTCTTCTACCTGTCCGCGCAGACCAGCATCATCAAGGACGGCCCCAACCGGGACTTCTACCTCAAGAAGCGGGGCGAGGGCTGCAAGCACGTCCAGGCAGTCATCGCCCTGGCCCGACGACGGGTGAGCGTCCTGTGGGCCCTCCTGCGCGACAACCGGACCTTCACCCCCGATCCCGTTGCGCAGACGGCTTGACTCGGTCATTGAGACTCCTTCCGCGCGGTGACGGCCTGCTCGTCGGGCTCGGCGACCCGCCGCGCGGGGACCTGTGGGCTGAAGCCGACCCGGTGCATCAGCCTCCTGGCGCCCGAGACGCTGTAGGAGACGTGGAACTTCCGGCCGATCAGCGTGGCCACCCGCGCACCGGTCCACACCTGGTCCTCCACCCAGCCGTGCGCGGCCGGACCCTGCTCCAGAAACATCGCGAGCTTCTCCAGGCAATGTGGCGACAGGCGGCACCGCGACCCGATTGGGCCGCGAGAGGCCATCGCCTGTATCCCGCCCTCCCGCCACAACTGGTGCCACTGGTAGGCCGACTTCGGGCTCACCTGCAGCCGTCGCGCGACCTCCGACGGCTTGACGCTCTGCTCGAACAGCTCGGCCGCCTGGATCTGTACCACTTCCCGACGTTCACGTCCCACGGCGGTCAGCCCGCCCCCATCCGCATATCTCACACACCAGGACGGGCTCTGTCCCGTAATCGGTGGTAACCAGGGGTGACCGGCATCGTTGGCCTGGTGTGCGAGATGTCAACGAGCTTGTGAGTGTGGTGTTTTCAGGGTTGTCGGCGCTGGTGGTCGAGAGCGTGGCGGGCGAGTGTGGCGTGATCCGGGTGACCGCGCGGACCCGGGAGGATCCAGTGCCGTGTCCCGTGTGCGGAACGCCGACGGGGCGGGTGCATGGCTTCCACCGTCGGACGGTGACGGACGTGCCGGTGGACGGCCGGCGGGTCGTCGTCTCGGCGAGGCTGCGGCGGCTGGTGTGCCCGGTGCTCGGCTGCTCGCGGCAGACGTTCCGCGAGCAGGTTCCCGGCGTCGTGGAGCGCTACCAGCGCCGCACTACCCGCTTGGCCGAGCAGCTCGGATCCGTGGTGAAGGAGTTATCGGGCCGGGCGGGCGCCCGTCTCTCCCGCGTCCTGGCCTGTTGTGTCTCTCGCTCGACTGCCCTGCGCGTGCTCATGCGCCAGGCGTTGCCGCCGCCGCGTGTGCCGCGCGTGCTCGGAGTCGACGACTTCGCCCTCAAGCGTCGGCACCGCTACGCGACCGTGCTCATCGACGCCGAGACCGGCGAGCGGATCGACGTCCTGCCGGACCGCAGTACCCAGACCCTGGTCGCGTGTCTGCGCGAGCACCCGGGGATCGAGTACGTCTGCCGCGACGGCTCCGGCTCCTACGGCGAGGCGATTCGCCAGGCCCTTCCCGAAGCGGTGCAGGTCAGCGACAGGTGGCACCTGTGGAGCAACCTGTGCGGGAAGGTCCTGGCCGAGGTGCGCTCCCATGCCGCCTGCTGGGCCACCGCGGTGAACCCCGCCCGGCCCGGGGGGCGTTCGCGAGCAGACCACCAGCGAGCGCTGGCAGCAGGTCCACGGCCTGCTCGGCCAGGGCGTCGGGCTGCTCGAATGCGCCCGCCGCCTCAACGTCGCCCTGAACACCGTCAAGCGGTACGCCCGCATGAAGGAGCCCACCGGCGGCCGCCGGGCACCCCGCTACAAGCCCACGCTCGTCGATCCCAACCGCGACCACCTGCGCCGGCGCCGGGCCGAGGACCCCGCGGTGCCCGTCACGCACCTCCTGCGCGAGATCAAGGAGCAGGGCTACACCGGAAGCGCCAACCTCCTGGTCCGCTACCTCACCCAGGGCCGCGCCGAGGGCGACAAACCCGTCACTACTCCGCAGCGCTTCGCCCGCCTCCTCCTCACCCGCCCCGAGAATCTGCGAGGCAAGGACACCGACCTACTACAGGCACTCACCAAGACCTGTCGCGAAATGACCGAACTCTCCTGCCTCACACGAGAGTTCGCGCAACTGCTGACGCCGGCAGAGGGCAACGATGCCAAGCTCACCGAGTGGATCACCACGGCTCGCTCCGTCGACCTGCCCCATCTGCACTCCTTCGCGAACGGCCTGGAACTCGACCGGGCCGCCGTCGACGCCGGCCTCACCCTCCCGTTCCACAACGGCCGCACCGAGGGAGTCAACACGCGAACCAAACGGATCATGAGACAGATGCACGGCCGAGCCGGGTTCGACCTGCTCCGCCACCGCATCCTCCTCCAGTGATCACCACAGAGCGCTACCACCGATTACGGGACAGAGCCGGAATCCTGATAGACCCCGCTGTTCCGGTGATGAGCGTACGTGGCGGTGGTCGGGTGGGCGTACAGCGAGGCCGCCCCGGCCGGATCGGCACGGGGCGGCCTTCGTCGGTGGCGGTCAGGAGTCGGCGAGCCGGTTGGCAAGTTCGAGTGCGGCGGTCGCCACGGTAAGGACGGAACACAGGCCGGTGACCTCGCGCAGGGTGGGGCGGACGAGGCGGGGCCAGTCGTCTCCCGCGGCGGGCCAGGTGGCGAGGGGAACCACGGTGGTGGCGAGGCCGAGGCGGGCGGTGACGTCCCAGCCGGCCGCGGGGGCGGGCTCCCAGCGCAGGAGGATGCGGCCGAAGGGGAGCCGGGGCGCGGTGTTCGGGACCCAGAGGACATTGATCGGGCGGCTGGTGTGGATGGGGACGCTGTGGACGAGCGCTCCGCTCGCCCACGGTGGCATGAGCTGGAGGGCGAAGCGGTCGAGCGGGCGGGGGAGGCGGGGGCGGTAGCCGGTGGGGATAGGGCTCTCCTTCGGTCGGCGGAGTGGGTCAGGCCCAGGCGAGCTGGTCACGGACGTCGGACGGGAGGTAGTCCTCTTGGCCGTCCTCACTGATGTAGGCGATGCCGTTCTCGACGACGACGTCCGTGCCGACGTAGTGGGCGAAGGGCCAGTCCGGGTTCACGGCCAGGCGTACCCGCAGGTTCGGGTCGAGGGCCTGGAGTTGGGCGAGCAGGTGGCCGATGGTGAGGTGCTGGGGCATGGCGGTTCTCCAGGAGGGGGCGGTGTGGTGAGCGGGCGGAGCGACGGCGGTGGTGGTCACGGAAGGTCGGGTCGGGGCATCGGTGAGGGGGCGCGCAGGCGGCGGCGAGGCCGGATGAGGACGGGGTCGTCGGTGGGCCATTGGTCGCAGGTATCCCATGGGTAGCAGGTGCTGAGGACGACGGTGCCGTTCCGGCCTTGGACTTCCGGCAGGCCGCAGACCCCGCAGCCGCAGTCCGGGTAGTAGAGCCCGGGGCTGGCCGGGTAGGGGCCGGAGGCGAAGTAGTCGGCCGGGGGAAGGCGGCCGGGCGCGGCGGTTTGAAAGGCGGAGACGATCAGGTCTCCGGACCGGACCTGGTCGGCGCGGACAATCCGCAGATGGGGGCTCGCGAGGATGCGGCGGCTCGCGCCGTGCTCGGTGACGGCGGTGACGACCACCGGGTGGAAGTCGACGTGGTGGGTACTCGTGGTGCCTCCTTCGGGGGACACGGGTGATCAGTCGGCGAGGCGGTAGGACCGTAGGGCCAGCGGTTCGCCCTCGGCTTCGAGCACCACCAGGCCGTCGGTGGCCAGGCGGTCGAGCGATCTGGCGACCGCGCGGTTGCGCAGGCCGAGGGCGGTGCCGATCTGGCCGACGCGGGTGCCGTCGGGCCTCTTGGCGAGGTGGGCGACGACCAGCATGTCCCGGCGCAGGCCGTCCTCGTGGACGTCGTCGAAGGTCAGCAGCAGGCCACTCGAACTGAGGGCGAGGCCGAGCACGAACGCGGCCGACCCGGCCGGGGCGGAGAAGGCGTTGGCCAGGCCGAGCACGGCGATGGCCGGGCCGGGGATGCGGGTGAGATCGATGGTGATCGTCAGGTGCCGTCCTTCGTCGGAGTGGGGGCCGGTGGTCAGGAGCGCTGGCGGGGAAGGAGCCGGGCTTCGCCGCCGTGGGCTTCGATCAGGTCCCGGACCAGGGCGACGGGGACGTACCGGTACACGGACTCGGTGGGGTCGTCCTCGTCGGCGGCCGGTTCGAGGTAGGACCGCCAGCGGCTCCAAGGCTCGGGCCGCCCAGTGGGGAAGCCGACTTCGAGCGTCCGGGCAGGCAGCAGGTACGTCTCGGCGGGGTCGGGGGCGAGCACCGAGAGGCAGAAGCCGTCGGCACAGACGATGTACCGGTCGTGGAGGTTGAGGCCCAGCCCGGTGCGGGGTGTGCCGTGGGCGACGACATGGTCCAGTCGGGGTGTGGCCAAGTAGTGCTCCGATCAGGGGTGTTGGTTCATCGGGAGGGGTTGGCGACGAGGGCGGCGAGGAACCCGGCGACGGCTTCGGAAAGGGTGTGGGTGCCGAACTCCTGGCTCCAGGCGGCAGCATCGGCGGGCTGGACGTGGACGCGCCAGACGATGCCGCGCTGCCACTCGCCGGGGTCCTCGGGCAGCCAGCCGACGTAGACCCGCCCGTCCGGGCTGGTGCAGTGAAGGTTGGCCTCGGGCGTGTCCACGATGGCCCAGCCGAGGCCGTCGAGCAGGGTGAGGACTGGGTCCGCGCCGTGGCCGGAGGAGAGCCAGTCGCGCTCCTGGACGGCGGGGCGGACGGTGGCGGGCAGGAGGCTGCCGGACATGCTCATGGGGCCGGATCCCTTCGTTGACCTGCGGTTTCGGCGACATGAGTACGTTGACATGCGATGTACCGAAGCTCGTAGTCGTTTCCGGCGGCTACCGGTCTGCCGTGGGCGAACCGGAGCGGGAATGGATCGGCGGGGCCCGGTGCTGAAGAGGGGTTACGGCGCGCGGCCGTACACGGGGCCCGAAGGGGGAGACGGCGTTGGAGCCGAGCAGAGGCCGAGACATGGCGGCACTGGAGCGCAAGAACCGCAACACGGGCCGGGCATGGACGAGAGGCGACATCGCCATGATCGCCGACGGTCAGTGGGCCGTGCACACGACGAGCCGTGCCGAGCGGGCACAGGACGAGGCGGCGCAGGCCCGGCTGGCGGACGGCCGGAGCGTGGAGCTGACGCTGGAGGAACTGGTGCGCCTGGTGGGCGCCGCCGACCCGGGCGCCTACCACGACCGGGCCGTGGACTGACCGGCCGCTACCGCCGCTTCGCTGTCGAGGCAGTCGGAACGGCCGTCGCCGGCGGGGCGGGCTGCTCGGCAGGAAGGCCCAGAGGGCGCGGCGAGTTCGTGGTGCGCGCAGCGGCGGCCTTCACGCGCTCGGCGCCGAGACCGTCCTGGGCTTGCAGGGCGAGCTCGCGGGCGTCGACGACGTGGCGGATCGCCTGCAGGGCGGTGTCGCTCTCGGCGTGGGCGGTCCGCAGGGCGCTCGCGGATGCCGTGATCCGGTCGAGGTCGTAGAAGGCGGGGACGTGGCCGGGCCGGGTGAGGGCGTGCAGCCGATCCCGGTGTACAGCAACGGAGTTGGAGACCACAGTGAGGTGGCTCCTGGTATGCATGGCCGCGCGCAGCAGGGGGGCTTCGGTGGGGTGACGGATCGCGGCCTTCTCCAGTTCGGCGATTGGCCGGCCCCAGGCCTTCTCGATCATCGCGTCGGCGTGCTCCAGGGCGGTGGCGTCGGACAGGGGTTCCTCTGGGGTGTGGGTTGTCAACGGGAGCGTCCGGCGACGGCGGCCTGGGAGAGTGCCGGCGGGCGGGTGGTGGTGCTGTAGGCGAGCGCGGACGGCGCGGTGCGGGGAACGGAGAGCGAGCGGGAGGTGGCCGCCCGGACGCGCGCCACCTCCAGGGGGCTGGGCGCCGTCGGCGTCGCGGTGGCGACGGAGGGCAGGTGCTCCAAGTCGACGCGCCGCAGGTACTGGTTGACCGGGACGGGGTCGGTGACGGCGGTGGTGAGGGTCTGGAGCAGGTGCTCGGGTAGGCGCGAGGAGGCGGTGGCGTACCAGATGCCGCGGGGCGGGCCGACCTCGAACAGCCAGCGCTCGGTGTCGCCGGCCATCTCGGCTTCGTGCCGCAGCGGGTTGTCCCGTCGGTGGAGCTGGATGAGGCGGTCGGGCGACTGGTAGCTCAGGAACGGGGTGGTGGGGTTCAGGCGCCAGCCGTCGGTCAGGAGCCGGAGGGTGGTGTCGGCTCCGGAGGTCAGGCCGCCGTCGCCAAGGTAGGTCTCGGGGCCCTGTGCGTAGGCGTCGGTGAGCGCGGCGGTGAAGTCCTCGATGACCTCGGGCGGTGTGCGGTCGTCGAAGGTGACCAGCCATTGTGGCGGGGCGAAGGCGTCCGGCCCTGCGCTGATCTTCCACAGCGTGGAGTCCTCGCCCTCGGGCAGGAAGGCCAGGCGGGCCCGCAGGTCCGGCGCGGTGACGAAGGTGTTCGCCAGCTCGTCCTTGCTGAGGGCCCAGCCGGCGTTCAGGAGGCGCTGGATGGCCGGGGAGCCGTTGGCGTCCCCGTTGGCGAGGTAGCGGGGGGTGATCCGGTACTCGTGGGGCTTCTCGGGGGTGTACGGCATCGGATCGTCCAGGGTCAGCGGCGGCGTGCGGCGGCGGGCGCGGGCCGGGCGGCGGCCGGAGTGGCAGGTGCGGCTGGCCGACTGCGGGGTGCCGGGCGGGCGGTGAGGTGGGGGAGGTGGTGGGCGGGGATGTCGCAGCGTCGCCGTTCCACGGGTGCGGGTGAGCTGAAGAGGAGGGTGGCGCGAACGAGGGGGTAGAAGGGCACCGCAGTGGTGAAGTCCGCACGCCAGGAGGGGTTTCGCAGGTTGCCTGCGAGCATGCTCCAGGTTGGTGGGGTCCGGCCGGCTACTTCGGCGTCGGGTGGCTGGTGGCCGATGCGGTGCCGGTAGACGGCGGTCTGATCGGGTGCGACCTGGTCGTGGAAGCCCGGGGTGCTCTGGTCGGGCCGCCAGCCGCGGTCGGCGAGGACGGAGGCGGGGGTGCGCGGGAGGTGGTGGGGGCCGCCGTGCAGGAAGTCGCGGTGGCCGCTGCGCAGGCCGTGGACGAGGGTGGTCGTGAAGGCGGCGGTGATCTCGGCGGGAGTGCCGGGCGCGAACGATGCACGCCACAGTGGGGCGGAGCCGGGCGAGCGGTAGCCGTGGACGGTCCAGGCGTCAGGGCGGCCGGTCGCAGGTCCGCCGGTGATGATGGCGGTTCGGCAGGGGCTGGTGAAGCGGAGCGTTCCGTCGGACGAGCGGTCTCGGCCCCAGCCGGGGGAGGTGTTGAGCGCGTCGGTGATGAGCCGTTGGTCGCCGGGGCCGGCGAGACGGAGCGGGTGGACGAGCAAGAGGGAGGTGGAGAGCACCGGGAGGGTCCTGAACGTGGTGGGAGCGGGCCCGCACGCCGCCGGCGGTGAGGACAGGTGCGGCGGTGTGCGGACGCGAGGGAGCCGGAGATGGGGGGAGAGATTCTGGGCCGGGTGTTCACGGCGGTCACCGCCCGCGGGAGGGGTGGGAAGCCGCTGTCACTGCCGCGGGGACGTGCGGCTGCGGGGCGGGGGCGTGGCTGAAGAGTGTGGCGGGGGCGGGGCTTCGCCGCAGTGCCGCCGCGGTCCGCACGGTGTCCGCTCCGGTGACTAGGGTTCGGGTGGCGGCCGGCACCCGAACGGCCGGGGCGGCCGAGTGCCGGTTGTCCCACTGCTGCACGGCGGCGTACACGGGGGCGAGGGCGCGCCCGGCGTCGGTCAGGATGTAGGGGGCGCCGTGCCGGGAGCCGGTGCGGGCGACCAGGCCGTCGGCCTGCATGCGGTTGAGCCGGGTGGTGATGAGCTGCTCGGAGACACCGACGCGCTCCCCGAGTTGGACCACCCGCATGCTCCCGTGTTCCGAGAGCAGCCGGACCACCTCGGTGGTGTCCATCAGGTGCAGACGGCGCAGGGCGTCCTCGATCGGGTCGGCCCGGCCCTGCGTCGCGTGGTCGAGGTGTTCGGAGGACCATTGGGCGACCGCGCGGTAGAGCGGGCCGAGCGTCCGCGCGCCGGCGCTCAGCCGGTACGGCGCCCAGCGGTCGAAGGTGGCGTCGCGGTTCAGCAGACCGGCGTCCGCCATGGCGGCGAGGCGCTTGCTGACGTACGGCTGGCTGACCGCCGGATGGCAGTGGGCGACATCGCGCACGCGCATCTCCGGGCCGTACTTGGCGATCGTGTGGACGAAGTGCGTGGTCCACTTCGGGGCCAGTTGCCGCAGGACGCTCTCTACGCGTGCCGCGTCGGCGGTGGTCATGGTGGTGGTCGGCTGGGCGGGCACGGTCGGGGGACTCCTGGTCAGCGCGTGCGGGCGGAGGACGAGGTCCGCGCCAGGGAAGCGGCAAGCGGTGCGGGAGTGGCGGGAGTGGCAGCGGTGGGGGCCACGCCGCGGTAGAGGGCGGCGGCCTCGCGCCGGCGGGCGGCGTGGGCGGCTTCCAGCGCCTTCCGGCCCGCCGGGGTGTGCGAGAGCATGTGCCCCACCCGGGTGGCGTCCGTTGCGGTGTCGGCTGCGATCAGGCCGGCGGCGACCAGTGGCTCGACGGTCTCGGCCTCGACCGGCGCCCCGAGGCCGTTGCCGTGGATGACCTCCTTGCCGCCGAGCATGTTCTCGCGCATCCACAGATCCCCGACCTGCACCTCGCGCAACGCCCTGTATGAGGTGCCCTGTTCGTTGTCCCAGACGGCCGGACCGGCGTGGGACTGCCGGGGGCTGGGCTGCTGCCGGGACTGCGCGTCGGTCGTCGCCGTCCGGTCGGCACCGGTACATTGGGCGTAGGAGGCCAGCGAGGCGGCGAACTGGGTGAAGGCCGCTTCCCGGCGGGCGGCGAGCAGGTCGATCCGCAGCCCGGACTCCCGGAGGATGCCGTCGTGCGTGAACTGCCCGGCGTACTCGCCGCGCGCGACGGGCGACAGCGTTTCGACGGCCGTCTTCGCGGCGGCGGTCAGCTCGCGGTGGACGCCGTCGACGGCGGTGGCGGACGCGGCGAGGTACCAGGCGAGGCTGGCCTCGGGGCTCTCCTCGGGGTGGCGCCGCAGCAGGGCCCAGACGTCGTCCACACCGAGCCGCTCGTAGACGCGGTGCGCGGCGGGCTTCGCCAGCTGGTCGTGCGGGTTCACTCGTCCGTCCCCATCCGGGCGATGAGGGAGCGGACCAGGGTGGGCAGGCTGTCGGGGCCGTTGCCGCCCAGGCGCACGAAGCTGACCGACTCCTTGAGGAGGTCGTGGGCGTCCTCGGTCAGGGCGCCGACGATCTCCACGCACGCGTCGGTGAAGTCCAAGGCGGCGCCCTCGGCCAGGCCCAGGACCTGGAGGTAGAGGCCGGGCGGGAGCGCGGCTTCGGCCGCCAGGGTGGTGACCGTCTCCTGGTCGCGCGGGGTGTAGCCGGAGAGGTCGAAGCCCTCCAGCTCCGCGGGGACGGTGGGCGCGGCACCGGGGCGCGGAGGAAGGCCGGCCATGGTGGCCAGGACGTCGACGGTCTGCGTCAGTTCGGAGAGCGACTCGGTGAGCCAGCCCAGGGCGGACGCGTAGGAGGCCAGGGTGAACAGGGTGGCCGGGGCGGTCGGCAGTTCCTCGTCGAGCAGGTCCTCCATGCGGTTCGCCAGGGTCGTGAGCACCTCGGGCCCGACGGCGAGCGGGCCGAGGACCGGGTGGAGGTAGGAGCGGGAGAGCGGCGTGGAGTGCTGGGTGGTGACGATGCCGGAGACGGCTTCGGCGACCTCGACGAGCCAGGTGGCGAGTTCGGCGTGAGTGGGGGCGGTGGTCATCATCGGGCCTTTCGGGCAGCGGGGGTGGGGGAGTAGCCGGGCGATGCGGTGGTGTACGCGGCGCCGGGGGCAGCCGCCGGTGCCGGGCGCGTGGAGCGGGCGCGGGCGGCGCGCACCCGGGCCTCCTTGGCGGGGCTGAGGCCGGCGGGGAGGTTGAGCCCGGTGCGGCCCAGGCGGCTCTGGGCGGAGCGGTAGACCGCGTAGTCCAGCCGCGGGCCGGCGGCGATGAGGTGGACCTCGCGCGGGTGCTTCGAGGCAGGTGGGGCGTCGCGGAACTGCACGACCAGGCGGTGGCTGGCCCACTGGTCGCCGACGCCGAGGTAGATCTTGTGGCAGCCCTCCAGTCGGCCGTCGAGGCGCTTGGCGACGCGCTCGCCGTGCACGAGGTCCTGCAGGTGCAGCAGTGCCTGGTCGCGGACGGCGTCGGGGAGTTGGCGCAGATCGGCGATGGCGTCGGGGTGGGCGGAGAAGGCGAACTTCGCGTGGCTCACAGCGACCGCCCCCGATCGGGCCGTGCGACGACTGCGGCTGCGGGCGCGGCGGCCAGAATGTTGGCGGCGGTGACGGCGGCCGGGGCGGTGGTGCTGCGGGCGCGGGCGGCGCGGGTACGCAGGGCCGCCGCATCGAGGCGGTACTCCGGTGCGTCGGGCAGCGGAGTGGAGCGTTGCTCCAGCCAGTTCTCGGCGGCGGCGTGGTTGGCGAACGCCCCCTCGCGCACCGTGTAGGTGTACTGGTCGGGCTGGAGCGTTTCCAGGAACAGCCGGACGGTCAGCTCCTTGTCCTGGCGGTCGACGGCGATGCTCCAGCCCTCGACGTCGGACCCGTCGATGACCTGGTAGTCGACGACCGCAAGGCCCTCGTCCGAGCGCCGGATGCGGTCCTCGACCTGGACGGTCAGCTCGTCGGCTGGCTTGGGGACGTCGATGGTCGGCGCGAGCGCGTCCGGAGGGCAGCCGCGGTTGATGAGCCAGTTCTGCGCGAACGCGAAGGTGGCGTGCTCGGACCTGTGCATGCTGAAGGTCGCCTGGCTGTTGTCGCGCACGAGATCGAAGGAGGCGATGTTGGGCATGTTGGGGTAGCCCCAGGTGGCCGAGGCATCGAAGGCGATGATGAAACTGCGGTCGCCCACATCGTGCTGGGAGATCGTCTTGAAGTCGCTGACCCAAGTGGAGTCGTACAGTTCGGCGGTGCGCTCGTCGGAGGGTTCGAGGTCGTCGAGCCGGAAGTCGGTGTCCTTCATGTGGCGAGTCCCAGCTGGTCGGGGGTCGACAGGACGCGGTGGGCCGGCCGGGAGGGGCTCGTGGTGCACGCGGCGAACGGACCGTCCGGAGAGCGGAGTTGGGCGATGGCGTGGTCGAGGTGGTCGCGATGCCACGTCGAAGGGCCGCCCTGGCCGGCCTCGGCGGCGGTCAGCTGCTGCCAGGCCAGCCACAGCGCGTGGAGGCGGGCGACGGCTTCGGGGTGCTCGGGCCACTTCGCGCACCACGGGCGGGTGGAGCCGATCTCCCGGCCGTAGACGGGCAGCAGGATGTGGGTGACCCAGAACGAGAGCTCGGCCAACTCGGCGGCGTACTGCGCGCCGCCCATGGCGAGGATGAACAGCGGTGGGGCGGCTTCGGTTTCGTCCGCTGACTCGGGGTCCGGCTCCGCGGAGCCGGACCCCATCTCGTCGTCGGCTTCGGAACCGAGGCGGTCGAGGATGACGCCGTGCTGGCGGACCTCGGCCATGGTGCGGTTCAGGGCGCTGACGAGGTCGTCCAGGTCTTCGTCGGGTATGCGGATCGGCTCGGGCTCGGGGGTGCCCGGCATCGGGTCGGACATGGCACATCCAGGGGGTTTGGGCGGACGGGGCGAGCGAGGCTGAAGGTCTTCTTCGGGTCACGGCAGGGCTCCGGTGCAGCGGTCGTCGAGGGAGATGGTCCGCGGGATCGGCGGTTTGGCTCGGCCGTCAACTCCTGCTAGATGCAGGCCGGATGGCGGTGATCAACGCCCAGGCGAAGGCCGAGGGCGACGGCGCTGGCGAGGGTGTCGGTGAGCGGGTGTCCGGCGGCGGCGAGCTTGGCGGGATGGTGCAGCCCGCCCGTGTGCAGCACCGCGAGCGCACCGTTGGCGTGCGCGGCGTCGGCGTCGTCGATGGCGTCGCCGACCAGCAGCACCCGGTGCGCCTGCTCGGTGAGGCGGAGGGTGCGTAGGTGGGCGGCGAGCGGAGCGGCCTTGGTGCCTCCGGAGGGGCCGGTGCGGCCCTCGTAGCGGTCGAAGAAGTGCCCGATGCCGGCCTGCTCCACTTCGCGCACCAGGGTGTCGTGCGGGCACAGGGAGAGCAGCGACTGGGTGTGGCCGGCCTCGTGCAGGGCGGTCATTAGCTCGATCACGCCATCGCGTACGCGCACCGGTTGGGCGCGCAGGTGGGTGAGGAAGGCGTTGTCGCTGGAGATCCACTCCTGCTCGGTGATCTCGCGTCCGAGCAGGCGGGCATAGAACTTCGGGATCGGCACGGTGTGCTTGGCCCGGTAGGTCTCCTGGTCGACCGGCTGGCCGCCGAGAGCGGGCAGCGTGGCGTTCAACGCGGAGACGTGGTCGGCCAGGTCGTCCTTGACCGTCCCGTTCCAGTCCCACACAACGTGCATACGGGTGGCGGGAGTTACGGCGTCGAAGCGCAGGGTGTCGTTCATCGTGGATCTTTCGGGCGGGGGTGGTCAGGCGGAGAGGTGGTGGTCGAAGCGGCGGAGCAGCCACAGCGCGGCGGCGGCCCCGGCGAGCGGGACGAGCGCGACGAGCTCCGGGCCGCCGGAGGCGGCGAGGGAGGCGAGGCCGGTGCCGACGGCCTGGCCGACTCCGATGCAGGCGACCAGCCAGGCGAACGCCTCGGTCGCTTCGCCGTCGGGGGCGAGGCGGTCGACGGTGAGGAAGCTCGCGGTCAGCAGCGGGGCGAGGAAGGTGCCGGGTAGCACGGCGCCGAGGACGGCGACGGCGGGTGCCGGGTCCGGGAGGAGGGCCAGCCATCCGGCCGCGAAGCCGATCGACGCGGCGACCAGGTGCTTGGCCGGCGCGCCGGGCCAGGCGTGACGGCCGTAGGCGAGGCCACCGAGCATGCTGCCCAGGGAAAGTGCGGCCGGCATCACCCCGGCCAGCCAGCCCGCGCGGTGGTGCTCGGCGGCAGACAGGGCCAGTACGTTGACGGCGCCGAGCGCGATGCCGGTGCCGATCAGCGCGGCGAACAGCACCCTCAGGCCCGGCACGCGCAGCGGACCTGACCAGTGCACCGGGGCGGTAGTCGCGGTCGGCGTCCAGGTGCGGGAGGGATCGGCGGTGACGACGAGACCCGCGCCGAGCAGGCCAAGTGCCGCGGTCGCGACCAGGGCGGCGGTCGCCCCGGCGCTGGCCGCGAAGCCGGTGGCCAGCAGCGGACCGGCGACGAACACCAGGCCCTGGGTGCTGCTGTCCAGGGCGAGGGCGGCGCGCCGGCGGTCGGTGTCGGGCAGCAGCACCGGCCACAGTGCCCGAAGGCTCGCTTCGAGCGGCGGCGCCGCCAGCCCCGCCACCAGGACGGCCGGTACGGCGAGCACCGGGTGGCGCACCGGGCCGGTGCACGGCAGCAGCAGGAACGCCGTGCTGGCCGCGATCGTGGCGGGGACAAGGACCTGGGTGTGGCCGTGGCGGTCGACCAGGCGCCCGAGCAGCGGCTGCCCGAGCGCGGAGGCGAGGCCGTACAGGGCGCCGAGCGCCCCGGCGAGGGCGAGCGGGCCGTGCTCGGCGCGCACCAGCAGCAGGATCGCGATCGGCGCCATGCCGGTGGGCAGGCGGCCGATCAGGGTGCCGCCCAGCAGGCGGGCGACGTGCGGCGAGCCCAGGACGGCGCGGTAGCCGCTGCCCTGGGCTGGGCCGCAGGCGGTGGTGGTGCTCAAGGGAGAAGGTCCTTCGGTCGTACGGCCGGCGGTGCGCGGGCGCGCCGGACCGGGGCATGCGCAGGCATGACAGCCCCCTCGGCTCGGTGCGGCTGCGGAGAGAAGAGTCTGCGGAATCCGGGATTTGGTACGGCCGGGAAGAAGAGGTAGAAGCCCCTCACCCGGTACGGCAGCGCGGACATGGAGGGAAGGGCGGTGCCAGCAACTCCATTGCCCGGCGAGCCTGTTGGGGTACGACTCCGTTTCCGAGCGCGGTGAGCTGGGCCGGTCGGCCCAGGCCCGGGGTGGCGGTCACCCAGCCCGGCGCGAGCCCTTGCATCCACTCGACGAACTCGGCCCGGAGCTTGCCGCCCTCGTCGGTGGCCTGCGGTGCCGGGCGGGTGAGCATCTCCCATCGGGCGACGGCTGAGGCGTACGGTCCCCACCGTTCGGGGTCGAGCCGGACTGAGGCGTCACTTCCGGCCACAACGCCAACGCCTCCGCTGATGGCGGGGGCGGAGTGGACCGCCGGGGGGAGCACAATGCCGGATGCCGGGGCGAGGAGGACCGGGGAGAGGCTGCTGCCGAGGGCAGGGTCAGGTCCCCGCCGCCGTGCTGCTGGTTCGGCGAGCCCTTGATCCCGTCCGACGCCTTCGGAGCGGGCAGCAGCCACTCCACCTCGTCCGCCAAATTCGGACCAAGGCCCCCGCGCTTCCTCTTCTCCGGATGCTGACTGCCTCCGTTCGTCGCGATGTTGCTGGTCGGGGTTTTCAGCAGTGCTGTGGTCGGCGGGCCAGGCGGCGAGGAAGACCCTGGCCCGGTGGTGGGGCGCGCCGACGTCGGAGGCGCGAAGCACGAGCCACCGTGCGTCGTACCGGAGCTCGGCCAGGGTGCCGAGTACGGCGCCAAGTGCCCGCAGATCAGGCTGGGTTGGGTCGTCTCCCAGACACCACGGACAGGGTTCCACGTCGCCATCGGAGGCGACGACGGCGGGGGAGGTGAGGAGTCCTCGTACATTCTCGACTACCAGGAGATGCGGGCGGAGGGCTTCGACCGCGCGTGCCACGTGCAGCCAAAGGCCTGATCGGGTGTCGGAGTTGAGACCGGCGCGGCGGCCGGCAACCGAGACGTCTTTGACAGGGGAATCCGGCCGTGAGGACGCACACCCGCGGAACGTTGGACCAGTCGATCTTGGTGACGTCGCCCAGGTTCGGCAGGTGCGGCCAGTGGCGGGCCAGGATCCGGGAGGCGCCCGGATCGACTTCGGCGTGCCAGGCGACCCGGCCGCCGAACGCGGCCAGGACCCCGAGGTCGAGACCGCCGTACCCGGAGCACAGGCTCCCGACCAGCGGGCCGCGGTCGGCGACGGGGAGCGTCGGCATCACCGCCGGTTCCGGACGGCGAGAGCAGCAGGTGCAGTCGGCGCTGGTGCCGGGCCGCCCAGGTCCGCCGGAGCAGGCGGGGCGGTGGTGGCCGATCGTCCCAGCGCGGCTTGCCGGCGAAGGCCGTCGGACGGGGCCGATAGGTGCCGGGCGGTCTGGGCCAGGGTCTGGGCGCCGTGGCGCAGTTCGTCGCGGGCGGTTTCGACGGCGTACTCGATCACCCGGACCGCGTCCTTACGAGCCTCCCGGGCCCAGGGAAGATGACGGGCTTCGGTGGTTTCGCCGAGGAAGCCGAGCTGCCGGGCAACCTGGCCGAGAGCGGCGGAGGCCTCGCCGAGACTGCCGACGGCTTCGGCGTACGCCGAAGCGGCGCGGATCGTATCGCCGTGCGCGGGTTGCTTGGCGGCCCGAGCGGAGAACTCGTCCCCCAGATCCCGGATGAGCGTGCCGAGCGCGGCTATTCGCTGGCCGACCTGCACGGCGTCCGGCACGTCGGCGGGTCCGGTGATGGAAGGCAGCAGTGTTTCCTGCTGCAGCAGGGCGCTTGCCCGGGTGCGAAGGGCGAGCGGTTCGTCGATGGGTGCGTTCACGGGTGGTTCCTGGAGGCGGTGTCGGGGCGGTTCAGCGCGAGCGCACAAGGGACAGGGATACAGGCGCGGCCACGGCGGCAGCCCGCGTGAACGGCGCGGACCCGGGGAGGGCGCCGGTCGAGCGGGCCCGGGCGGCTTCGACCCGAGCCTGCTGTGCATCGATGATCGAGACCGTCGTCCGGATGGACCGCCGGGCCTCCGCCAACTCGCTGTGAGCGGTCGAGACCGCTTCCTCGATGACCTGGCCGGCGGTCGCCAGGGCCTGGTCGACGTCGCGCCGGCCGCGCAGAGGACCGAGATGGGCGACCGTCGCGAGCTGGTCGGTCGCCGCACCCAGGGCGGAGACGGTCTGGCCCATCCGGTCGGCGACCTCGCCGTAGGTCCAGGCTGTGCGCAGAACGTGCTCGGGGACGGGCTCTACGGCCACCCGCGCTTCGATGGCCTGACCGATCTCGGCGATCAGGTGGCCGAGTTCGGTGATCTGCCGGCCGACGGAGGAGGCTTCGGCGAGCCGGGTCGGCGGGCTGGTCACGGCGGGCAGCTTCGCCTCCTGCGCTTCGAGGCGGAGGGCCAGGGACTGCAGGGCGAGGGATTCACTGACAGGGGTGTTCACGAGGGGCTCCGGTGGGGGCGGGTGCGGACGGCGGGGTCGGTGACCCCGTGCGGGATTCGGGTGGAGGCGGAACCGGGCATCGTGCGGCCGGCGGCTCGGGCGGGGCTGCGGGCGAGCGCGGCGCTGACGCGGGCCGCCTGGTCGGTGCGCTGCCGCGGTTGGGGCTCCGGCGGGGAGGTGGCCGTGCGCCAGCGCTCCCGCACCTGGTCGAGTGGGCCGAGCGCATGCAGCGCCTGGCCGATGAGCTGACCGGGGGCGAGCCGGTCGCCGTCGGCCTGAGCGGCAATCTGCCGGGCTGCGACGGCCGCGGCGCCGTTGAGGGAGCCGCGCAGGAGCTGCTCGCCGAGCCACTCGGCCGAGCCGACCGCGCCGTTGCCGAGCACGGCGGAGAGGCGTTCGTCGGTGAGGGTGCCGTCGGCGAGCAGGTCCCGCCGCTGCACTTCCCACAGCGCGGTGACCGGGTCGATCGGCTCCCCCCGGTGGTGGAGCGCCCCGAGGCAGCGGTAGAGGTGGCCGTGTCCCGGGTCGGCGAAGTCGCCGGGCCGCAGCCAGGCGAACACCTCGCCGATCGCCCCGTCCTGGTGGACGAGCAGCGCGAGCAGGAACCGCTCGTCGTCGATCTGGCCCGTCGCGGGTACGGCAGCGACGACGGCCGGCGGCACGGCAGGGGCCTGCGGCCTCGGCGGGGTTCCCCAGCGCCGGGCGAGGTCGGCGAGGACGCCCACCAGGACGTCGGCTTGGGCGACCGTGCCGTCGGCCTCGTGCTGCCGGGTGCCCTCGTCGGCGACCGCGAGCAGGCGGGCGGCGTGCTCGGCGACGGTGCGGTGGATGGAGCCTTCGAGCACCATCCGGCCGTAGACCGGCGCGTTGGATGGGCGCGGGCAGGCGGCGATCAGGGTGTGCGGGTAGGCGGCGGTGAGCCCACGTACGTGCCGGCCGGCCTCGGCGAGGCTGTCGTTCAGCCAGGCCAGCGGCACCTGCCCTTCGGCGGCGAGTGCAGGGTGGCCCGCATCGCCGAGAGCGCGTAGTGCGCTGAACAGGGCTTGGTGGGCCGGGCGGTAGAAGTCGCGCGGCTCCAGCCACTCCAGGCGGTCGAGCTGGCGCGGGTCGAGCAGCACCGCGCCGAGCACGGCTTGCTCTCCCGTGAGTAGCGGGTCCATCACGCTGCTCCGCCGTGCTTCGCCCGCAGGCGGGCGACCTCGCGGTCGGCGGCGGCCCTGGCGGCGGCGAACCGGTCCAGCTCGCCCGTGAACACCGGGTCGGTGGCAAGGAGGGAACCGGCTCCGGTGACCAGCCACCAGCGGCCTCCGCGCCGGACCACCGGCGCGGAGGCCAACGGGGCCGATGCGTGCAGGCGCTCGGCGCCGTTCGGATCGGGCATGGGGAACTCCCGGAAAGAAAAGGGAACTTAGACCGTGTCCTATGTGGTGGTGGCTCGTTGATCGGGACATGGGGCGGGGTACGTGGAGTTGGATTGTTCCGGACGGGTTGTGGGAGATCGC
>NZ_JBHXEM010000054.1:0-53919 GCF_042724755.1 Kitasatospora sp. NPDC127067
GCCGCACCCGCCGCGGCCGCGCCACCGTCCCGGCCCGCGTCCTCGCCGCCCACCGTCCCCGCCGCGACGGCCACCCGTACGACACCCACGTTCTGCCCTGCCGTCCCAGTGCCCCGACGCTGCGCCCGGTCGACCTGGACACCCTCCCCGACCTCACCGCCGAATCCGGCCGCGGCCTCTTCCTCATCCACGCGCTCACCGACCACGTCCAGCTGCGCAACCACCCGCTGCGCGGGGCGATCGTCAGCTTCGACAAGATCCTGAAGTGGCAGGACGGGGCGCTGCTGCGCGCGGCGTCGTAGGGCGTGTGGGGCCCGGCGGCCGGAAACGACGAGGGGCGCGGGCTGTGGGCCCGCGCCCCTCGGGGTCGACCGGGGAGGGTCAGCTCCGGGTGGCCGACTTGCGGCGGCGCAGGGCGACCAGGGTGCCGGCGCCGACGGCCAGGACGGCCGCGCCGCCGAGGGCGATCGGCAGGGTGCTGGAGCTGGAGCCGGTCTCGGCCAGGTGCGGGCCGCCGGAGGGCGAGGGGGAGGCGGTGGCGGCCGGGGCGTTGGTGGCCGGGGCGGTGGTGGCCGTCGTGGCACCGGCCTCGCCCACGTTGAACTCGCCCAGGTAGTCGTCGAGGAACTGGGTGCACGCCTGCGGCTTGTTGTTGGCCGGAGTCGGGACCTTGTCGTTGTCGAAGGCGTCCGAGCCGGCTTCGTAGTTCGCGCCGTAGTGACCGACCGGGGCCTTGGCGGTGGCGGCGATCCGGACCTTGTAGGTGATCTTCTCGCCCTTGGCCAGCTTGAAGTCGGGCACCAGGAGGGCCCGGTCGTCGAGCTTGGCGGGCTTCCAGCCGGACCCGGTGTCCAGCTGGACGTCGAAGAACTCGGTGCTCCACTGGACCGGACGGTCCCCGAACTCATCGGTCACGTAGAGGGAGTTGTGGACGACGGGGAGGTCGACGCCGCTCTTGTTCTCCCAGGTCATGGTCATCTCGGCGGCTTGGCCGCCCTTGACCAGGGTGGTGCCGTACAGGCCGGTGCCGGTGACCTTGAGCAGGTTGCTCTGGTAGACGCCCCCGTGGCAGCGGTTGTCGACGGTCGGCGTCGGCACCGGCCGGGTCGGCAGGTTCGTCGGCTTGGCGGTGGCCGTCGGGGCCGGGCTGCCGGGGGTGGTGGCGCCGGCGCTCGGCGGGGTGGAGGCCGACGGCGTGGCCGTGGCGCCGGCGCTCGGAGAGGCGGTGATGCCCACGGCACCGGCGGTGGCGGCGCCGACGGTGGCGCCGAGCGAGAGTGCCACCAGCGTGGACGCGGCCAGGAGTCGGGAATTGCGCACGGTGAAGGTCCCCCATTTTTGGATGAAATTTGGCTGAAATCAGGCGAATTGAGGCCATGGCCGAGCCGTTGGCACTGGTCGCGACCGCGCACCCTACCGTGCTGCTGTGGCTGGATTTCGACCAGGGGACGTTCTGCCGTCCTCCGGTTGCCGGGCGCGCGCGGCGGTCGGACGATGGGGGGCATGATGCACCAGATGCGAGCCGAGTACGGCGCCGGCGGCGAGGCCGGCGGGGTGCGGCTGTGGCACGTGGTCCGGGGTGAGGAGAGCGTGGCGATGTGCGGCCGCGAGCTCGATCCGCAGGCGCGGGTGCGGTCGGCGGTGGACTGGGGGAAGACCCCGGAGCTGTGCTGCCACACCTGTGGGGCGTACTTCCTGCGCGAGGCGCCGTACCTGGCGGCCGAGCACCCGTAAACGGCGCTACCGTGCTCGGCATGGAGGAATCCCTCGTCCGGCCGCGGCCGTTGACCGACGAGGCCGCCGGGCTGCGCGCCGGTGTGCCGGAACTTTCCGAGTACGTCGACCGGTTGTGCGCGCTGGTCGAGCGGGTGGACCCGCTGATCCACGCGTTCGTGCCGGAGCCCGGCCGGCACGAGCGGCTGCGGGCGCAGGCGCGGGAGCTGGCCGCGCGGTACCCGGAGCCGGACGGGCGGCCGCCGCTGTACGGGGTGGCGGTGGGCGTCAAGGACATCGTGCGCGTGGACGGGCTGCCCACGCACGGCGGTTCGGCGCTGCCGCCCGGGGTGCTGGCCGGGCCGCAGGCCGTGGTGGTGGACCGGCTGCGGGCGGCGGGGGCGCTGGTCGCGGGCAAGACGGTGACCGCCGAGTTCGCCGCGAGCGCCCCGGGCCCGACCCGCAATCCGCACCGTCCGGGGCACACCCCGGGCGGCTCCAGCAGCGGTTCGGCGGCGGCGGTCGCGGCCGGGCTGGTGCCGCTGGCGATCGGCACCCAGACGGTCGGCTCGGTGATCCGCCCGGCCGCGTACTGCGGGGTGGTGGGCTTCCGGCCGACGTACGGGCGGATCCCGATCGCGGGGGTGATCCCGAACGCGCCGAGCTTCGACACCCTGGGGACCTTCACCGCCGACCTGGCGGGCGCCGCCCTGGTGGCCCCGCTGCTGTGCGACGACTGGCGGCCGGAGCGCGGCGAGTCGCCCGGACCCGTGCTCGGGGTGCCGGACGGCACGTACCTGGAGTACGCCGAACCGGCCGCGCTGCAGGCCTTCGAGGAGCAGCTGGCACGGCTGGCGCGGGCCGGGTTCACGGTGCGCCGGGTCGAGCTGTTCCCCGACTTCGCCGGGATCACCCGGCGGCTGCAGACGGTCAACCGCTTCGAGCTGGCCCGCGGCCACGTCGACTGGTTCGCCCGCTTCGGCGGGCTCTACCGGCCGGAGACGGTGGCGGGCATCCGGGCCGGCCGGGCCGTCGCGGCCGAGGACCGGGAGGCCGCCCTGCGGTTCCGGGAGCGGCTGGTCGAACGGGTGGCCGCGGCGGGTGCGGCGGCCGGGGTGGACCTGTGGCTGGCGCCCTCGGCGACCGGCGGGGCGCCGGAGGGCCTGCACAGCACCGGGGACGCGGTGATGTCGCTGCCGTGGAGCTTCCTCGGGCGGCCCGCGCTGAGCCTGCCGGCCGGGCGGACCGCGGAGGGGCTGCCGCTGGGGCTCCAGGTGGTCGGCGCGGTGGGCGGCGACGAGCGGCTGCTGGCCCAGGCGGCCTTCATCGAAGGGGTATTGGCGGGGCGTTAGGGCGTCTCTGACAATTCGCGCACCCGGCGGGAATTGTCAGACACGCCCCTGGGCGAGCGCCGGGTCGGCCGGGTCGGTGGCCTCGGCGCGCAGCAGGCGCAGCAGCAGGCGGCCGGCCCGCTCGTACGGGGCGTCCTCGTCGTGCAGCACGGCCTGGGAGTTGGCCGTCTCCAGGACCGCGATCAGGGCGAAGGCGAGGTCCCCGAGGTCGGTGTCGGGGCGCAGGCCACCGGTGGCCCGGGCGGCGTCGAGGGCCTCGACGACGGTGTCGGACCACTCCCGGGCGCAGCCGGCCAGGGCGTCCCGGACGGGGCCGGGGCGGGCGTCGAACTCGGCGGTGACCTCGTAGAAGAAGCAGCCGCCGGGGAAGACCCGGGCGCGGGAGTAGGCGAGCCAGCTCTCGCAGAGGGCGCGGGCCCGGGCGAGGCCGGGCGGGACGTCGGCGACCGGGGCGACGACGGCGTCGGCGAAGATCCGGCGGGCGGCCCGGACGGTGGCGAGCTGCAGCTCCTCCTTGGAGCCGAAGCCGGCGAAGACGCCGCTCTTGCTGAGCCCGAGGTCGGTGGCGAGGCGGCCGATGGAGAGCGCGTCCAGGCCCTCGACGGAGGCGATGGAGACGGCGCGGCGCAGCACCGCCCGGCGGGTCTCCTCGCCGCGCAGGACCCGTCCGTCGGTGGTCGGTCCGGCCATCGTCCGCCCCTGTTCTGCTCGTCGTGCGTGCCGCCCAGGTTAGTGCGTGGACCTCTGGGTCCTCGGAAAGCCTCTGAAAACTGCACGAACGGTCGTGCTAATATCTCGCCGCGAGCGAGGCGTGACAAGGAGCGCGGAGAGCAGGGAGATCCGATGGACCCGGTTCAGGCACTGATCCGTACGACCCTCAACCCCACGGCCCGGATCGCTCCCGGCCTGGCCGGGCGGGCCGCCTTCGAACTGTTCATGCACCCGGTGCGGCGCAGCCGGGTGCGCGACTCGGAGCGGGAGGTGCACGGGCGGGCGGTCACCGAGCGGCTCGCCGTGGGCGGCAAACCGGTGGTCGGCTACCGCTGGGGGAGCGGCGAGCGGCCGGTCCTGCTGCTGCACGGCTGGCGCTCCCGGGCCTCCCGGTTCGCCCCGTACGTGCCCCGGCTGCGGGCGCTCGGGCTGAGCGCCGTCGCCTTCGACGCGCCGGGCCACGGCGACTCCGGCGGCCGGACCACCAGCGTGCTGGAGTACCGCGAGCTCGCGCTGCAACTCCAGGAGCGGTACGGGCCGTTCGAGGCTGTGGTGGCGCACTCGCTCGGCGTCTGCGCGGCCTTCGGGGCGCTGGCCGACGGCCTGCGGGCCGGGCGGCTGGCGGCCGTCTCCGGGGTGTCCCGGGTCGGCTTCTTCCCGGCCGCGTTCTGTGCCGGGCTCGGGCTGAACGCCGAGGTCGAGCGGGCGCTGCGGGAGCGGATCGAGCGGGAGCTGTTCGGCGGGGACGCCGGGGGCTGGGAACGCTACGACGCGGCGCGCCGGGTCGAGGCGGTCGCCGGGCCGGTGCTGGTGGTGCACGACGAGGGCGACGGCATCGTCCCACCGAGCGAGGCGCAGCGGCTGCGCGGGGCGTACGGGGAGCGGCTGGACCTGGTGGTCACTCAGGGGCTCGGCCACCGCAGGATCATCGCGGAGCCGACCGTCGTTGATCAGGTGATCGGATTCATCTCTGCCGGCCGGGAGGTCGCTGTCGCATGAGGATCGTCGAACTGCACGCACAGGCCATGGAGTTGGCCGTCCAGGTGGTGGACGGCCTACGGCCGGACCAGCTCGACCTGCCCACCCCCTGCGCCGGGTGGACGCTGCGCAAGCTGCTGGAGCACTGCGTCGGCCAGCACCAGGGCTTCGCCGCGGCCGCCCGCGGTGCCGGGCCCGACCTCGCGCTGTTCGCGGACGCCCCGCTCGGCGCGGACCCGGCGGGCGCCTTCCGCCGCACCGGCACCGACCTCGTCGAGGCCTTCCGGGCGGCGGCAGCCGAGGACCGGCCGCTCTGGCTGCCCGAGATCCGCGACGGCGGCCCGTTCCCGTTCACCCAGGCGGTGGGCTTCCACCTGCTGGACACCCTGGTGCACGGCTGGGACGTCGCCGCAGTGCTGGGCACCGCGGACGGGCTGGTCGCGGCGGTGGACGGCGACGACGCGCTGGCCGCCGCGCTGCTGACGGTGACCGAGGCCGTCCCGAACACCGAGGAACACCGGGCGCCCGGCCGGGCCTTCGGCCCGGGGCTCGAACCCGGCGGCGGCGACGGCCGGTTCGACCGCGCCCTGGCGCTGCTCGGCCGCGACCCGGCCTGGAAGCCGTAGCGGCTCGGGGCGCGGGGCTGCAGGGCGTCCTAGGGTTTCCGGGACGCAGGGGATCCCGGAAACCCTAGGACGCCCGGGTGGCCCCGGTGCCCCGGGTGTCGGGGCCGCGCTGCTCGTCGGGGAAGCGCGGCCCGCCGATCAGGAAGAGCAGGGCGGCGGTCGGGAAGCCGAGCGAGGCGGCCAGCAACACGATGAACTGCCAGAACATCTTCCGCTCCTCGTCAGTCGCGGGCGGCCCGGACACCCGAAGGTGATCCCAAACCCGGCCCGCTCCGATTGGCCGAATCGTCCGGTCACTGTCCGACGGTATGGCCGAATCACCCCGGCTGCCACCGGGCGTCGCGCCCCGGCCCGCGCCACACCGGCGCACGGGTCTGGGCGCGGGCCACGCGCGGCGGCCACACTGTCGGGATGCAGCTACAGCTCGCAGGGGAAGCACGGCGGCCCGACCGCGAGAGCGAGGACTTCGTGGCGGCCTCGCCGGAGGCGCTGGTCCTGCTGGACGGCGCGAGCTCGCCGGCCGGTCTGGAGTCCGGGTGCCGGCACGGGACGGCCTGGTACGTGCGCCGGCTGGGCGTGCACCTGCTCGCCCGGCTCACCGACCGGGCGGACCGTTCGATCGCCGAGTGCCTGGCCGACGCCATCGTGGAGACGGCCGCGCTGCACGGCGGCCGCTGCGACCTCGCCCACCCCAACACCCCCGCCGCGATGGTCGTCGCGGCCCGGCGGCACGGCGAGGCGCTGGAGTACCTGGTGCTCGGCGACTCCCTGCTGGTGCTGGAGTTGAAGGACGGTCCGCCGAAGGTGATCGGGGACAACCAGCGCTTCCCCGGCGGGGAGGAGCTGCGCCACCAGGTCTGGGAGACCGTCCCCGGCTCGGCCGAGCGGGCCGCGCTGCACCTGGAGTACGCGATGGCCGTACGCGCCGCCCGCAACCGGGGCGCCGGCCCGTGGATCGCCGCCGCGAGCCCCCGGGCGGCCGAGCACGCCGAGACCGGCTTCGTCCGGCTGGACCGGCTGCACGCGCTGGCGGCCCTCACCGACGGTGCCTCGCGCTACACCGAGCGCTTCGGGCTGGGCAGTTGGGGCGACGTGCTGCGGCTGCTCGCCGAGTCGGGGCCGGGCGAGCTGATCGCCCAGGTCCGGGCGGTGGAGCGGGCGGACGCCGGCTGCGAGCGCTGGCCGCGCGGCAAGACGCACGACGACGCCTCGGCCCTCTACGCGCTGCTGTAGCGGAGCCGGGACCCGGACCGCGCGCCGGGTCGGGCGGCGCAGAGACGACAGAACGACAGAACGGCGGAACGGCGGAACGGCCGCAGGCGACACCTGCGACCGTTCCGCCGTTTCCGCTCCGGGCCCTCAGTGGCCGTCGGCGGGGACGGTGCCGAGCCGGCCGGCCTGGAAGTCCTCCATGGCCTGCTGGAGTTCGCGGTGGCTGTTCATCACGAACGGGCCGTACCAGGCGACGGGCTCGCGGATCGGGAGGCCGCCGAGGAGGACGACCTCGAAGTTGGCGTTGCGCGAGTCCTGCTTCTCGTCGGCGCGCAGGGTGATGGAGTCGCCGTCGCCGAAGACGACGGCCTGGCCCATGTGGAACGGGCGCCGCTCGGTGCCGGCCGAGCCGCTGCCCGCGAGGCCGTAGGCGAGGGCGTTGAAGTCGGCGCGCCAGGGCAGGGTGATCTGGGCGCCGGGGCTGATCGACGCGTGGATCATGGTGATCGGGGTGTGGGTGGTGCCGGGGCCCTGGTGGCCGTCGAGCTCGCCCGCGATGACCCGGAGCAGGGCGCCGCCGTCCTCGGTGCTGAGCAGCTTGACGCTGCCGCCGCGGATGTCCTGGTACTTCGGGGCGATCATCTTGTCCGAGGCGGGCAGGTTCACCCACAGCTGGAGGCCGTGGAAGAGGCCGCCGGACATCACCAGCGACTCCGGCGGGCTCTCGATGTGCAGCAGGCCGGAGCCGGCCGTCATCCACTGGGTGTCGCCGTCGGTGATGGTGCCGCCGCCGCCGTGCGAGTCCTGGTGGATGAACGTTCCGTCGATGATGTAGGTGACGGTCTCGAAGCCGCGGTGCGGGTGCCAGGGGGTGCCCTTGGGCTCGCCGGCCGCGTAGTCCACCTCGCCCATCTGGTCCATCATGATGAACGGGTCGAGGTACTTGGTGTTGATCTTGGCGAAGGCGCGGCGGACGGGGAAGCCCTCGCCTTCGAAGCCCTCGGGGGCGGTCGCCACGGTGAGGACCGGCCGTGCGCTCGTGACGGCGGGGTCCGGCGTGGTGACGCGCGGGAGGGTCAGCGGGTTGTCGACGGTCACGGCGGGCATGTCGGCCTCCTTCGGGGGGTGTCTGGCCTACGTGCACGAGGTTAGTTCAATTCTCAACAACAAGCAAGTTGAAAATTGAACTATGTAGTGACGGAGGAGCGGGGGCTCCTCTTCCAGGATGGGTCAGCCGTACATCCGGCGCATCGTGAAGTCGACCATCTGCTCGACGGCCTTGGCGTCGAACACCATCCGGTGCTCGCCCTCCATGTCCAGCGCGAAGCCGTAGCCGGTCGGCAGCAGGTCCAGGACCTCGGCGCCGGTCACGGTGAAGTGCTTGGACTCCTTGCCCGCGTAGCGGCGCAGCTCCTTCAGCGAGCTGAACATCGGGATCACCGGCGTCGGGGTGTTGTGCAGCGCCAGGAAGCCGGGGCGGTCGCCGCGGGGGCAGTGCACCTTCGAGGTGATGAAGATCGCCTGGAAGTCCTCGACCGCCATCGAGCCGGTGGTGAAGGCCCGCACGGCGTCCGCGAGTGAGGGCGGCGAGGGTTCGGGGTACAGGGACTGCTGGGGGGCCTGCGACTGCCCGCCGTAGGCGTCGGGTCCGGGCATGCCGTTCATGCCCTGCTGCGGTCCCGCCTGCTGCTGGTAGGGGTCGCCCGGGTATGTGTTCTGGTCATATCCGTACACACGGACAGGCTAGCGGGAGCGCACCCTCTTGTGCTGGCATCGATCCTGACAAGGAGTGGTCGCCCCGACTGTGGGACGTGACCACGTTCATAGCGGATTCACCGGCGGGGGCTTGCCCAAGTTACCGCTGGGTAGCATCATGATGCCTACTGGTGGGTACGGGACGCCGGAACGCGGCGGTCTCCCGGAAGCGACGAACCGGAGATAACGGCCATGGGTCACTACAAGTCCAACCTGCGGGACGTGGAGTTCAACCTCTTCGAGGTGTTCGGCCGCGAGCAGGTGTACGGCACCGGACCGTTCGCGGACATGGACGTCGAGACCGCGAAGAACATCCTCAGCGAGATCGCACGCCTCGCCGAGAACGACCTCGCGGCGTCCTTCGCCGACACCGACCGCAACCCGCCGGTGTTCGACCCGGAGACCAACACCGCGCCGGTCCCGGCCGCCTTCAAGAAGAGCTACCAGACCTTCATGGACGCCGAGTGGTGGCGTCTGGGCATCCCGGAGTCGATCGGTGGCCAGGTCACCCCGAACTCGCTGATCTGGGCCTTCGCCGAGCAGATCCTGGGCTCCAACCCGGCCATCTGGATGTACTCCTCCGGCCCGGCCTTCGCCGGCGTCATCGCCGAGGAGGGCACCGAGGAGCAGCTCGAGGTCGCCAAGCGGATGACCGACCGCCTGTGGGGCTCCACCATGGTCCTCACCGAGCCCGACGCGGGCTCCGACGTGGGCGCCGGCCGCACCAAGGCGATCCAGCAGGAGGACGGCTCCTGGCACATCGAGGGCGTGAAGCGCTTCATCACCTCGGGCGAGCACGACATGTCCGAGAACATCATCCACATGGTGCTGGCCCGCCCCGAGGGCGGCAAGCCGGGCACCAAGGGCCTGGGCCTGTTCATCGTCCCCAAGTTCGACTTCGACTGGGAGACCGGCGAGCTGGGCGAGCGCAACGGCGTCTACGCCACCAACGTCGAGCACAAGATGGGCCTCAAGGCCTCGAACACCTGCGAGATGACCTTCGGTGCCAAGCACCCGGCCAAGGGCTGGCTGCTCGGCGAGAAGGTCGACGGCATCCGCCAGATGTTCAAGATCATCGAGTTCGCCCGCATGATGGTCGGCACGAAGGCCATCGCCACCCTCTCCACCGGCTACCTGAACGCCCTGGAGTACGCCAAGGAGCGCGTGCAGGGCGCCGACATATCGCAGTTCCTGGACAAGACCGCCCCGCGCGTCACCATCACCCACCACCCGGACGTGCGCCGCTCGCTGCTGACCCAGAAGGCCTACGCCGAGGGCATGCGCGCGCTGGTCCTGTTCACCGCGTCCACCCAGGACGACATGATGGCCGCCAAGCTGCGCGGCGAGCGCGACGAGGCCGCCGAGCGCCTCAACGACCTGCTGCTGCCGATCGTCAAGGGCTACGGCTCGGAGAAGTCCTACGAGCAGCTCGCCCAGTCGCTCCAGACCTTCGGCGGCTCCGGGTACCTCCAGGAGTACCCGATCGAGCAGTACATCCGGGACGCCAAGATCGACACCCTGTACGAGGGCACCACGGCGATCCAGGGCCAGGACTTCTTCTTCCGCAAGATCGTCAAGGACGGCGGCCAGGCGCTCACCGCGCTGAACGAGCAGATCCAGAAGTTCATCGGCTCCGCCGAGGGCGGCGACGCCCTGGCCGCCGAGCGCGACCTGCTCGCCAAGGCCGCGGGCGACCTGGAGGCCATCGTCGGCAAGCTGATCGCCGACCTGACCTCGGTCGAGCAGGACGTCAAGAACATGTACAAGGTGGGCCTCAACACCACCCGCCTGCTGATGGTCTCCGGCGACGTCGTGGTCGGCTGGCTGCTGCTGCGCCAGGCCGCGGTGGCCCTGGCCAAGCTGGAGGCCGGCGCCTCGGAGAAGGACGTCCCCTTCTACCAGGGCAAGGTCGCGGCGGCCCGCTTCTTCGCCAAGAACGTCCTGCCGACCGTCGCCCCGCAGCGACTGATCGCCGAGGGCATCGACAACGAGATCATGGAGCTGGCGGAGGAGGCCTTCTAGGCCACCCGTCCCGGGGCCACCCGCCACCGCCCTTCCCGGGCGCGCCGGGCGGGACGCCTCCCGGCATTCGAACCGCCTGACACACCCTCGCACCGAAGGGCCCGGCTGCCACCGGGCCCTTCGGTGTGTCCGCGGCCGCGGTCAGGAGGACGGAAACCACCGGCCGCGCGGGCCGGTTCGCGGTTGAGGCGTTCCGAATGCCGTGTCCGTGTACGGGCATATGCTCAGGTGCGAAGTCGACTCCCCATCCGGCTTCGGCCCTCACTCGACCCAGGAGCAGTATGTCGACCGCCGCCCGCCAGGCATTTTTCGACCGGACGCACAGCGACGACCTGATCGCGTTCCTCGGTACCTCGCCCTCGCCGTACCACGCGGTGGCGAGCGCCGCGGAGCGGCTGGAGAAGGCGGGCTTCCGGCAGGTCGCCGAGACGGACGCGTGGGACGACGCGGCCGGCGGGCGCTACCTGATCCGCGGGGGCGCGCTGATCGCCTGGTACCTGCCGCAGGGGGCGGGCCCCGAGACCCCGTTCCGGATCGTCGGCACCCACACCGACTCGCCCAACCTGCGGGTCAAGCCCGTCCCGGACACCGGTTCCGAGGGCTGGCGGCAGGTCGCGGTGGAGATCTACGGCGGCGTCCCGCTGAACACCTGGCTCGACCGCGACCTCGGCCTCTCCGGCCGGCTCGCGCTCAAGGACGGCACCGTCCGGCTGGTCCAGCTGGACGAGCCGCTGCTGCGCGTCCCGCAGCTCGCCATCCACCTGGACCGCCAGGTCAACGAGGGCATGAAGCTCGACAAGCAGCGCCACCTCACCCCGATCTGGGGCCTCGGCCCGGTCGACGAGGGCGCGCTGATCTCCTACGTCGCCGGGCGGGCCGGTCTGACCGCCGCCGACGTGGTCGGCTGGGACCTCATGACCCACGACGTCCAGCCCGCCTCCTACCTGGGCCGCGACCGCGAGCTGCTGGCCGCCCCGCGCCTGGACAACCTGCTCTCGGTGCACGCCGCCACCGCCGCGCTCGCCGCCGTCGCCACCGCCGACGGCGCCGCCGACCTGCCGTACATCCCGGTGCTGGCCGCCTTCGACCACGAGGAGACCGGCAGCGAGTCCGACACCGGCGCGCAGAGCCCCCTGCTCGGCAACGTCATGGACCGGACGATCCACGCGCGCGGCGGCACCACCGAGGACCGGGCCCGGGCGCTCGCCGGCACCGTCTGCCTCTCCTCGGACATGGGCCACGCCGTCCACCCGAACTACAGCGAGCGGCACGAGCCGGGCCACCACCCGATGCCGAACGGCGGGCCGATCCTCAAGGTCAACGTCAACAACCGCTACGCGACCGACGGCGTCGGCCGGGCGGTGTTCGCGGCCGCCTGCGAGAAGGCCGGCGTGCCGTGGCAGAGCTTCGTCTCCAACAACGCCATGCCCTGCGGGACGACGATCGGCCCGATCACGGCGGCGCGACTGGGCATCAGGACGGTGGACTGCGGCATCGCGGCGCTCTCCATGCACTCGGCGCGCGAGCTGTGCGGGGCGGAGGACCCGTACCTGCTGGCGAGCGCGCTCAAGGCCTTCCTGGAGGGCTGAGAACGGCGGCGAGCGGGGCCCGGCGGTCGTCCGCCGGGCCCCTTCGCGTCGTTCCGCGCCGTTCCGCGAAGCCGCGCGTCGTCCGGTGTTACTCCATCCCGGCGAGGACCAGCGGCAGGCGGCGGGCGCCGTCGGCCACCAGCGTCACCGGCACGCCCCAGTCCTGCTGGTGCACGTGGCAGGCCGGGTACTCGATCTCCGGGTCGTCGTCGCAGGAGGCGGCCATCGCCGAGACGTGCAGCACGCCCTCGGTGACCTCGGCGGAGAGCACCAGTTCACGGGAGAGGTCGGTGTCCGCGCCCGCGCCGGAGACCAGCAGCTCGGGCGGGGTCGCGCTGACCAGCAGCCGGGTGGAGGGGCCGTAGCGCTCGTCCAGCTTCTGGCCGTTCGGCGCCTCGAAGACCACGTCCAGCCGGAAGGCGCCCGGGGCGACCTCGGTGGCCGCGCGCCGGGTGCGGTGCGCCACCGACTCGACCTGCACCGCCTCCTCCGGCAGCCGAAGCCTGGTCAGCCGGTGCCGGGCCGACTCGACCACCACGATGTCCCCGTCCACCAGGACCGCCCCGGAGGGCTCGCGCAGGTCGGTGGCCAGGGTGCTGACCTCGCCGCTCGCCGGGTCGTAGCGGCGCAGCGCGTGGTTGTAGGTGTCGGCGACGGCCACCGAGCCGTCCGGCAGCACGGTGACGCCCAGCGGGTGCTGGAACAGTGCCTGACCGGCCGCGCCGTCGCGGTGGCCGAAGTCGAACAGGCCGGTGCCGACGGCGGTGCGGACCGCCTTTGTTTCACGTGAAACCCAGCGCAGCGAGGAGGTCTCGGAGTCGGCGACCCAGAGCCGCTCGCCGTCCGCCGACACCGCGAGGCCGGACGGCTGGGCGAACCAGGCCTCGGCGGCGGACCCGTCCACCAGGCCCTCGTTGGTGGTGCCGGCCGCGACCGCGACGGTGCCGGCGGCCGGGTCGTACGACCACAGCTGGTGCACGCCGGCCATCGCGATCCACACCCGGCCGTCGAACCAGGCGACGTCCCACGGCGAGGAGAGGTCCACCTCGCGGGCCGGGCCCTCGGTGGCCGAGCCCTGCCACCACTGGCGGCCGGTGCCGGCCAGGGTGGTCACCCGGCCGTCGGCGAGGCGGACACCGCGCAGGGCGTGGTTGACGGTGTCGGCCACGACCACGTCGTAGTCGTACGGGTGGCCCTCGGGGAGCAGCGCGAGGCCCTGCGGCTCGCTGAACCGCGGGCCGGCGCCGTCCGCGCCGTCGCCGTCCACCAGGCCGCGCTGCCCGTCGCCGATCCGGCGCACCACCGTCTCGCCGTCCTCGGCCAGCTCGACCAGCGAGTGGTGGCCGGAGTCGGCGACCAGGAAGTGGCCGTTCGGCAGCCGGACCGCCTTGCCGGGGAACTTGAGGTCCCCGGCGCTCGGCTCCGGCGCCACGTACGGGCCGTCGCCGCGGCGCAGCGTGCCCTTCGCGGCGTGCTCGGCCTCCAGCTCCTCGACCAGCCGGGCGAGCGCGTGGGCGTGGCCCTCGCCGGCGTGCTGGGCGACCACGTAGCCCTCCGGGTCGATCACCACCAGCGTCGGCCAGGCCCGGACGGCGTACTGCTTCCAGGTCACCAGCGCCGGGTCGTCCAGCACCGGGTGGTGCACCTCGTAGCGGGCGACGGCGTCGACGACCGCCTGGTGGTCGGCCTCGTGCACGAACTTCGGCGAGTGCACCCCGACGATCACCACGGTGTCGCGGTGCTTCTCCTCCAGCTCCCGCAGCTCGTCCAGGACGTGCAGACAGTTGATGCAGCAGAAGGTCCAGAAGTCCAGGATGGTGATCTTGCCCCGGAAGTCGGCGAGCGCGAGCTCCTTGCCGCCGGTGTTCAGCCAACCGCCTGCCCCGACCAGCTCGGGGGCGCGTACACGTGCACGAGATGCCATGCGTCAATCAAACCGCACGCCGGGTGCCCGCATTCCGGGCGTGCCGGGTGAGGTCGGACTGCCAGCGGGTCTCGCCGTCCTGGGTGCGGGCGGTGGGGTGCAGGCCGAGGGCGCGGGCGACGGCGGCGGAGGCGTGGTGGTCGGGGTGGATGTGGGCGGCAGTGGTGGTGACGCCGGCGTCGGCGAGGTGGGCGAGCAGGGTGCGGGCGGCCTCGGTGGCCAGGCCGCGGCCCTGCCAGGGGGTGCCGACCACCCAGGCGACCTCGGCCTCGGAGGCGTCGGGGCGGACGGTGGCCTGCACGTAGCCGGTGAGGGCGCCGTCGGCGCGCAGCCGCAGCACCCAGTTGCCCCAGGCCTCGGCCGGGTCGGGGGAGCCGGCGGCGAGCCGGGCGCAGCGGGCGCGCTGCTCCTCGACGGTGGCCGGGCGGCCGCCGGTGAAGGCGTGCAGGGCCGGGTCGGCGAGCGCGGCCGCCAGCTCCTCGGCGTGCCCGGGGGCGATCGGCAGCAGGTCGAGGCGCTCGCTGCGCAGCTCGGCGGTGGTGAGGCCGCTGGTGAGGCCGTTGGTGAGGTCGGGGTGCATGGCGGTATTGAAGGGGATCGGGGGCCGCCGTGCGACGGGGTTTTCGGCCGGTGCTCCGTGGCGGTGCTTCTCCGCGGCCGGGCGCTCGGGGTCGAATGGGGCGACGTCAACACGGAGGAGGTCGCACGGTGCGGTATCTGGTCAGGGAGAAGCTGTTCGCGGTCGGCGACGACTACTGGATCGAGGACGACCGGGGGCACAAGGCGTTCCTGGTGGACGGCAAGGTCCTGCGGCTGCGGGACACCTTCGAGCTGAAGGACGCGCACGGGCGGGTGGTCGCGGTGGTGAGGGAGAAGATGCTCACCGTCCGCGACGCGATGAGGATCGAGGACGCCGACGGCGAGGTGGTCGCCACCGTCCGGGAGAAGCTGTTCACCCCGTTCCGGGACAAGTACCTGGTGGAGCTGGCCTCCGGCGGCGAGCTGAAGATCCACGGCAACCTGATCGACAAGGACTACCGGGTCGAGAACCAGCACGGCGACGAGCTGGCCCGGATCAGCCGCAAGTGGTTCCGGATCCGGGACACCTACGGGGTGGAGATCGCCGACGGCGCGGACGCCGGTCTGCTGCTGGCCGTCGCGGCCTGCGTCGACCACCTGGTGCAGGAGGAGGACTGACCCGTCCCCGGTTTCCCGGCCTCCGGTCCGCCCCTCACCCGGGTGGGGTATCTTTTGCCAACCCTTGACCAGGCCGGTCGGGGGCCCCGACCGGCCTGGTCGAGGGGGACGGCGTGAGCGGACCGGGGGCTGGAACCACGATGAACGACATCCTGCACGGGCTCGGTGCGGCGGCGGCCTACGGCACCCTCGGCGTGGTGCTGCTGCTCCTCGGCATCGGCCTGGTCGACCTGCTGACGCCCGGCAAGCTCGGCCGGCAGATCTGGGTCGAGCGCAACCGCAACGCCGCCGTCCTGCTCAGCTCCGCCCTGCTCGGCATCGGCGGCATCGTCTTCACCGCGATCATGTACACCTATGCCGACTTCGCCAAGGGCCTGGTGTCGACGGCCTGCTACGGCCTGCTCGGGCTGGTGCTGATGGCCGTCGCGTTCTGGCTGGTGGACCTGCTGACGCCGGGCAGGCTCGGCGAGATCCTGGTCGATCCGGAGCCGCACCCGGCGGTGTGGGTGTCCGCGGCCTGCAACATCGCGGTGGCGGCGGTGGTGTCGGCCGCGATCGCGTAGGCCCGGGCCGCGCTGCGCCGGGCCGCGCTACGCCGGGCGGGGCGCCTCGCCCAGGACGTGCTCCCGCCCCCAGTCCCCCAGCGGCCCCAGCGCCGTGTTGAGGCGGCGCCCCGCCCCGGTCAGCGCGTACTCGACCCGGGGCGGCACCTCGTCGTACGCCTCCCGATGCACGATGCCGTGCGCCTCCATCTCGCGCAGGTGCGCGGCCAGCACCTTCTCGGTGATCCCCGGCAGCAGCCGGCGCAGCTCGCCGAAGCGGCAGTGCGGGCGTTCGCCCAGGGCCCAGAGGATCGACACCTTCCACTTGCCGCCGATCACGTCCATCGCGGCGTCGGTCCCGCAGACGTGCGCCCCAGGCCTCGACACGATCGCCATGCCCACCCCTTCCGGCCCCTGCCAGCTCGATGCTCACCCCAGGGTAACCACCCACTTCGAAGTGCGTACTTGATCGTTTCCAGGGCCGGCGCGGAGGCTGACTGCCATGGCAACCAACCCCGTTGAGAACACCCCCAGGACCCCGCTCACCCTGCTCGGCCTCGGCGCGATGGGCACCGCGCTGGCCGAGGCCTGGCTCGCCGCCGGGCACCCGCTGACCGTCTGGAACCGCACCGCCGCCCGTGCCGACGGACTCGCCGCCCGCGGCGCCACCGTCGCCGCCACCGTCGCGGGGGCCGTCGCCGCGAACCGGCTGGTCGTCGTCTGCCTGCTCGACGACGCCTCCGTGCCGGCGGCGCTGGACGGCGTCGACCTGACCGGCAAGGACCTGGTCAACCTGGTCACCAGCACTCCCGGGCAGGCCCGTGCCCGGGCCGCCTGGGCCGAGGAGCGCGGCGCCCGCTACCTGGACGGCGGGATCATGGCCGTCCCGCCGATGATCGGCGTCCCGGCGGCCGGGGCGTACGTGTTCTACAGCGGCTCGTCCGAGCTGTTCGAGGAGCACGGGGGCACCCTCGCCGTCCCGGCCGGCACCCGCTACGTGGGCGCCGACGCCGGGTACGCGGCGCTGCACGACGTGGCGCTGCTCAGCGGGATGTACGGGATGTTCGCCGGGATCGCGCACGCCTTCGCGCTGGTCCGCGGCGAGGCCGTGGCGCCGAGCGGGCTGGCGCCGCTGCTGGGCGACTGGCTGGCCGCGATGTCCGGTTCGGTGGCCAGGACGGCGGCGCAGCTGGAGAGCGGCGACTACGCCCGGGACGTGGTGTCCAATCTGGCGATGCAGGTGGCCGGCAAGGAGACGCTGCTGCGCACCGCCGAGGAGCAGCGGGTGAGTGCCGAACTCCTCGAACCGTACTTCCGGTTGATGGAGCGCCGACTGGAGGTCGGTGGCGGCGGCGAGGACCTGACCGGGGTCGTCGACCTGCTGCGACGGTGAGGGCCGGCCGGTAACGTACCGGCATGGCAGACCTCGAAGAACGCGCCACCGTCGTCGCGTCCGAACCAGGGCAGGCCGGGGCGGGGGTGGTCGTCAGACCGCGCCGCGCCGACGACCTCGCCGACTGCGTCCGGGTGCTGGGCGACGTCCACACCGTCGACGGCTATCCCGCCGACTGGCCCGACCGCCCCGCCGCCTGGCTGACCCCGGACGGCCTGCTCGCCGCCTGGATCGCCGAGTCGGACGGCCGGCTCAGCGGACACGTCGGCCTGGCCCGCAGCGCCCCGGGCGACCTCGCCCCCGTCCTGTGGAGCGGGCGCACCGGCGGCCGCCCGGAGCTCACCGCCGTGATCGGCCGGCTCTACGTCGCCCCCGGGGCGCGCGGCCACCTGGTCGGCGCCCGGCTGCTGGCCTGTGCCGTGGCGCACGCGCGGGCGCTCGGCCTGCACCCCGTGCTCGACGTGCTCGCCACCGACACCGCCGCCGTGGCCCTCTACCGCCGCCTCGGCTGGACCCACCTCGGCGGCGGCGACCAGCGGTGGGCCTCCGGACGCACCGTCACCGTCCACTGCTTCGCCGCCCCGAGGGGGTGAGTTCCGGCCCGCCCGGCCGTCGTGGCCGGGCGGGCGGAGGCCGGAGAGGCGGGAGGAGACGGGGAGGGCCGGGGACTCAGGCCGCGGGGCGGTCGGACACCGGGCGGCGGCGCAGGGCCGGGGTGGTGAGGGCCGGGGGCTGCCAGACGCCGTCGGCCCGGTAGAGGTCGGTGCCGGGCGGGACGATGGCGTCGATGCGGTCGAGGGTGGCGTCGTCCAGGACCAGGTCGGCGGCCTTGAGGGCCGATTCGAGCTGCGCCGCGGTGCGCGGGCCGATGATCACCGACGTGACGGCCGGGTGGGCCGCCGGGAAGGCGGTGGCCAGCTCGGGGAGGGTGCGGCCGAGCTCCTCGGCGAGGGCGGTGAGGGCCTCGACGGCCTCCAGCTTGGCCGCCGTGGTGGGCAGCTCCGGGTCGAAGCGGTGCGGGTGGAGGGCGGCCCGGCCGCGGGTGAGGTCGATCGGGCGGTCCTTGCGGTAGCGGCCGGTCAGGAAGCCACCGGCGAGCGGGCCCCAGGTCAGCGCGCCCATGCCCAGCCGCTGGACGACGGGCAGCACGTCGCGCTCCACGCCCCGGGCGAGCAGCGAGTACGGCGGCTGCTCGGTGCGGAAGCGCTGCAGGCCGCGGCGCTCGGCGACGTGATGGGCGTCCACGATCTGCTCGGCGGGGAAGGTGGAGCAGCCGAAGGCGCGGATCTTGCCCGCCCGGACGAGGTCGCCGAGGACGGAGAGGGTTTCCTCGATGTCGGTGGTGTGGTCCGGTCGGTGGACCTGGTACAGGTCGATCCACTCGGTCCGCAGCCGACGCAGGCTCTCCTCGACCTCGCGGACGATCCAGCGCCGCGAGTTGCCGCCCCGGTTGTGGCCCTCGCCCATCGGGAAGTGCACCTTGGTGGCGAGCACGATCTCGTCGCGGTCGCCACGGGCGGCCAGTGCCTTGCCGACGATCTCCTCGGACTCGCCGGCCGAGTACATGTCCGCGGTGTCGATGAAGTTGATGCCCCGGTCGACCGCGGTGTCGATCATCCGGGCGCAGTCGTCGTGGTCGGAGTTGCCGACGGAGCCGAACATCATGGTGCCGAGGCAGTAGGTGCTCACCTCGATGCCGGTGCCGCCGAGAACGCGGTAGCGCATGGCCGTTCCCCCTGGTTGGCGATCAGTTGTGTGTCAGAGATTAGGAGTTGGAGTGCGCTCCAGCGCAAACGCGGCTCGGCTCCCTCGGGTGGGGGAGCCGGATCACCGCACCGGGGGAGGAGCGGCGGGGGCGGCGCGGGCGAGCCTGTCGGCATGGTGAGGAACGGGTGGGCGGTGACCGGCTGGGGCCTCGGGTACGCCGGGTTCGGGCTGGGGTGCGCGCTGGGCGGGACGCGGCTGCTGGGGGCGGACTGGCCGGGGTGGGTGGTGGCCGCCGTGGGGGTCGCCTCGGCGGCCGCCGGCGTGGCGGTGGTGCGGCGAAAGCCGGTGCGGGGGCTGCGGTGGCTGCTGTGGCTGGTCTGCGGGGCGGCCGCGGTCGGGGCCTGGGGCCTGCTGATGGACCTGGTGACGCTGCTGTTCGGCCAGCGGGTGGACAGCGTCCCCGACGCGGTGGAGCGCACCCTGGCGGCGGTGGGGGCGGTGCTGCTGGCCCGCACCGCCCCGGGGCTGCGGCCCGGTGCCCGCGGCGGCCCGGACGGCCGGGCCGAACGGGTGGCGCCGGCTCCCGCAGCGGCCCCGCCGATCGTCCAACTCGCCGCCTGGGCGGGCACGCTGGCGTTCGTTCCGTACGTGCTGATGAAGCTGCTCTGGGCGTTCGGCGGCAGCTTCGCCGGGATCAGCGGCGACCAGATGTACGCGAGCTACGTGCACAACGGCTCCTCCGGGCTCTGGCTCGCCCTGGAACGCCGGGGCCTCGACGGCACCGTGCTGCTGGCGCTGCTCGGGGTGTTCCTGCTCTGGGGACTGGTCCGCCCGTGGGGGCAGGTCTTCCCGCGCTGGACCCTGCCGCTGCGCGGCCGCCGGGTGCCGCGCTGGCTGCCGCTCACCCCGGCCCTGCTGGGCGCGGCTTCGCTGGCGCCGTACGGGGTGGTCGGGATCGGCTACCTGACGCTGTGCACCGCCGGGGTGACGCGGATCAGGCTGGGGGAGTTCGCCAGTGAGCAGAGCGCGCTGGAGATCTCCTGGGTCGGGATGTGCGGGTTCGCCGGGTACGGGGTCGCGCTGGCGGTGGCCGCCCGGTCGTACTGGCGGCGGACGAGGGGGTGACCTCGCAGCGGTTTGCTGAGGCGGCAACAAACCTTGCCGATGTTGTAGGGCGGGCCGCAGCCTGGCGGTGGAGGTGAGCGCCATGGGCGAGACGGCAGGGATGGCAGGAACGGTCAGGACGACAGGAACGACCGGGACACCCGGGACGACCGGGATCGGGGAACGCGAGCGCTACGACGTGGTGGTGGTCGGCGCCGGAGCGGCGGGGCTGAACGCCGCGCTGGTGCTGGGCCGGGCCCGTCGCCGGGTCGCCGTGGTGGACGCCGGCGAGCCGCGCAACGCGCCAGCCGCCCACATGCACGGCTACCTGAGCCGGGACGGCATGCCCCCGGCGGCGCTGCTGGCGGTCGGGCGGGAGGAGGTCGCCCGGTACGGGGTGGACCTGATCGACGCCCGGGTCGAGCACATCGAGTCCGTCGAGCACAGCGATCACATCGAGTCCGTCGAGCACAGCGATCACATCGAGTCCGCCGAGCCGGCCGGGTCCGCCGGGTCGGGCTTCGTGGTCCACCTGGCCGGCGGGCCGGTGCTGCACGCGCGCCGGGTGGTCGTCGCCACCGGGCTGCGGGACGGGCTGCCGGAGCTGCCGGGCCTGGTCGAGCGG
Organism: Kitasatospora sp. NPDC127067; assembly: GCF_042724755.1. Taxonomy (NCBI): domain Bacteria; kingdom Bacillati; phylum Actinomycetota; class Actinomycetes; order Kitasatosporales; family Streptomycetaceae; genus Kitasatospora; species Kitasatospora sp. NPDC127067. The sequence continues at coordinate 20,451 of NZ_JBHXEM010000054.1, forward strand.
TGGGGCCAAGACGTGCTGCACTGCCCGTACTGCCACGCCTGGGAGGTCCGCGACCGCCCGCTCGGGGTGCTCGGCACCGGCCCGGGGGCGGTCAACCAGGCGCTGCTGCTGCGGCAGTGGTCGGCGGACGTGGTGCTGCTCGCGCACACCCTGGCGCTGACGGACGCCGAGCGGGAACGGCTCGCGGCCCGGGACGTCCGGGTGGTCGAGGGCCGGATCGTCCGCCTGGTGTCCGACGACGGGCGGCTGCGCGGCGTCGAACTCGCCACCGGGCAGGTGGTGCCGCGCGAGGCGGTGTTCGTCTTCCCGCGGCCGGTGCCCCGGGACGCGCTGCTCTTCGGCCTCGACTGCGCCCGGGACGACGACGGCTGGGTCACCACCGACCGGACCGGCCGCACCAGCCTCCCCGGCGTCTGGGCGGTCGGCAACGTCGCCGACCCGCGTGCCCAGGTGGTCACCGCCGCCGGGATGGGCGCGGCGGCGGCCTTCGCGCTCGACCACGACCTCGTGGCGGAGGAACTCGACCGGGCGGTGCGGAGGTACCGCGCGTCCGGCGCCGCCCTGCCCGCCTGAGCGGGAAGCTTTCGTCAACCCACCCACGATCGGAGAATCCGGATGTCAGCGCAGCAGCACGGCCACTCCCACTCCCACTCCCATGGGCACTCCCACGGCCACGGGCACGTTCCCGCCGCCGACCTCGACTGGGACGCGCTCGCCGCGCACCTGGAGCTGGAGGCCCACCTGCGGGCCGGCGCCGTCACCGAGGCCGGGCGGTGGCTGCTCGGCCTGCACGGGGAGGGCGAGGTGCGGCGGGTCCTCGACGTCGGCAGCGGCCCCGGGGTGATCGCCGGACTGCTGGCGGAGGTCTTCCCGGCGGCCGAGGTGGTGGCGGTCGACCAGTCGGCCGCCCTGCTGGAGCGCGCCCGGACCCGCTCCGGCGGTCGGCTCGGCACCCAACAGGCCGACCTGCCCGAGGAGTTCGGCAAGCTCGGCGAGGCCGACCTGATCTGGTCCGGCAACGCCGTCCACCACCTGGGCGACCAGCAGGCCGCGCTCACCTCGCTCGCCGGGGTGCTGCGGCCCGGCGGTCTGCTCGCCGTCGCGGAGAGCGGCCTGCCGGCGCGCTACCTGCCGCGCGACTTCGGCCTCGGCCGGCCCGGCTTCCAGGCCCGGATGGACGCCGCCCACGAGGACGGCTTCACCGCCATGCGGGCCGAACTGCCCGGCAGCACCCAGGAGATCGAGGACTGGCCGGCCATGCTGCGGCGGGCCGGACTGACCCCGACCGGCACCCGCACCTTCCTGGTCGACCACCCCGCCCCGCTCGCCGGGCCCGTCCGCGGCTACCTGCACACCCAGCTGACCCGGCGCCACGACCAGCTCGCCGAGCAGCTCGACGCCGAGGACCGGGCCACCCTGGAGACCCTGCTCGCCGAGGACGCCCCCACCGGCATCCTGCACCGTCCGGACGCCTTCTACCTGTCCGCGATGACCGTCCACACGGCCCGCCGGGACTGATCCGGCGGCCGCGGGGTCCTCGACCGTACAGCTGGCGACCGTACGGCCCGAGACCGTACGGCCGGAGACCCTACGGCCCGCGGCGTCAGCCCGCGAGGAAGGCGGCCACCGTACGGGTGAAGGCGGCCGGGTCGTCGAGCCACGGGTAGTGGCCGGCGCCGGGCTGGACGGCGGCACGGGCGTGGCGGAACAGCGCGGCCGCGGCGCGGACCGCCCCGGGCCGCGGGTCGGGGTCGTACTCGCCGGCCAACAGCAGCGTCGGCACCGGGAGTTCGGCGACGGCGGCGCGGACGGCGGCGGGCCGGAAGCCGCCGGCGTGGTACGCCGCGGCGGCCTCCGGGTGGCTCTGGACGGCGCAGTCGGCCTCGTGGGCGCGGGCGGTGGCGTTCCAGTCGCCGTGGAAGAGCGGCGCCACGGCGTCGGGGTCGGCGGCGCCGCCGGTGAAGGCGGCGCGGACGGCGGCCCGGGCGGCCGGGTACCACTCCTCGTCGGCGAGGCCGCGGGCCTCGGCCGCCTCGCGGTAGTCGTCCTCGGTGGCGGTGCCGCCGAGGATCCGGAGGCTGGGCGTGACCAGCACCAGCCGGCCGGTGCGCCCGGGGTGCCGCAGCGCGTACAGGGTGGCGAGCGAGCAGCCGGCGGAGTGGGCGAGGAGGTCGGCCCGGTCGAGCCCGAGGTGCGCCCGGAACGCCTCGACGTCGGCCACCTGCCGGTCGACCCGGTAGCCCGCCGGGTCGGCCGGGCGTGCCGATCGGCCCGTGCCGCGCAGGTCGAGGACGTGCAGGGCGCGGTGCGCGCCGAGGCCGCCGAGGTCGCCGAGGTACGCGGCGTCGCGCATCGGGCCGCCGGCGAGGACGAGCAGCGGCTCGCCCTCGCCGAGGACGCGGTAGCCGAGCGGGGTGCCGTCGGGGCCGGTGAAGGTCGTCATCGAAGGATCGTTGCAACCGCCGACCGGCCGGGGCAACGGGAAATCGGCCGGGCGCCGCGCAGCCGGGCCGGCCGGCGCCGCGGGGCCGTTCACACCGGTCAGCCCGCCGAGCCGCCGAAGCGCGCCGTCCAGGCCGCCAGGTCCTCGTCCGTGATCTTGGCGAACAGCACCGGCGGCACCGTGAACGCCGTCCCGGCCGGCACCAGGTCCAGCGCCCGCGCCTCCTGCGGGGCGATCCAGTCCCGGGTGGCGGCCGGGGAGTCCTCGGGCAGCGCGAAGGCCCCGCGCATCGCCGCCGCGGTGGCCGGGATGAACGGTTCGGAGACCACCGCGTACAGGTGGATCAGGTTCATCGCGGTGCGCAGGGTCAGCGCCGCCGCCTCCGGGTCGGTCTTCACCTGCAGCCAGGGCGCCTTCTCGTCCAGGTACGCGTTGCCCGCGCTCCACAGCGCGCGCAGGGCCTGCGCCGCCTTGCGGAAGTTGAGCGCGTCCAGCTGGGCCTCGTACTCGGCGAGCAGCGCGGCGACCTGCTCGCCGAGGCGCTGCTCGGCCTGCCCCGGCGCGTGCCCGCCCGGGACGTCGTCGCCGAAGCGCTTGCGGCTGAAGGAGAGCACCCGGTTGACGAAGTTGCCGAGGGTGTCGGCGAGGTCCTTGTTGACCACCGAGGCGAACAGGTCCCAGGTGAAGCTGGAGTCGTCCGACTCGGGCGCGTGCGCCATCAGGAAGTAGCGCCAGTAGTCGGCGGGCAGCAGCTCCAGCGCGACGTCGGTGAAGACGCCGCGCTTCTGGCTGGTGGAGAACTTCCCGCCGTAGTACGTCAGCCAGTTGAAGGCCTTGACGTAGTCGACCTTCTTCCACGGTCGGCGCGAGCCGAGCAGCGTGGCCGGGAACATCACGGTGTGGAACGGGACGTTGTCCTTGGCCATGAACTCGGTGTAGCGGACGGTCTCGTCGACCTCGTACCACCAGGACTTCCAGTCCCGCAGCTGTCCGGCCGGGGCCGCGTCCGCCCATTCCTTGGTGGCGCCGATGTACTCGATCGGGGCGTCGAACCAGACGTAGAACACCTTGCCCTCGGCGGCCAGTTCGGGCCACACGTCGGCCGGCACCGGGACGCCCCACTCCAGGTCGCGGGTGATCGAGCGGTCCTGGAGGCCCTCGGTCAGCCACTTGCGGGCGATCGAGGAGGCCAGCACCGGCCAGTCGTCGGCGTGGGCGGCGACCCAGTCCTCGACCTCCTCGGTGAGCTTGGACTGGAGCAGGAACAGGTGGCGGGTCTCCCGGACCTCCAGGTCGGAGCTGCCGCTGATCGCCGAGCGCGGCTCCAGCAGGTCGGTCGGGTCGAGCACCCGGGTGCAGTTCTCGCACTGGTCGCCGCGGGCCTTGTCGTAGCCGCAGTGCGGGCAGGTGCCGACGATGTAGCGGTCCGGCAGGAAGCGGCCGTCGGCGTTGGAGTACACCTGGCGGATCGCGCGCTCCTCGATGAAGCCGTTGCGCTGCAGCTCGCGGGCGATCTCCTGGGTGATCTCCCGGTTCTGCGGCGAGGAGCTGCGGCCGAAGTGGTCGAAGGAGAGCCCGAAGCCCTCGTACACCGCCCGCTGCGCTTCGTGTGCCCGGGCGCAGAACTCCGCGACGGGCAACCCGGCTTCCTGGGCGGCCAGTTCGGCGGGCGTGCCGTGCTCGTCGGTGGCGCAGATGAACAGCACCTCGTGCCCTCGTCGGCGCAGGTACCGGGCGTGGACGTCCGCCGGGAGCATGGACCCGACCATGTTGCCCAGGTGCTTGATCCCGTTGATGTACGGAAGGGCGCTGGTGATCAGGTGCCGAGCCATCCTCGGATGCTCCGATTTCTCCCGCACGCGCACCCCACCCGGAGTGCCGTGTCAGGCGCAGGGGTCCACTGTGGGCTGCAAGCCTAGGGCAAGCGGAGGGCCCTGGCGCGCGCGGCGGGCCGGGGCGGACGGCACTTCCGGAGCGGGGTGGACCGCACGTCCGGAGCGGGATGGACCCTGCTTCCGGGCCCGGGGCGGACGGCATTTCCGGGGCGGCGTGGACGGCGCGTCCGGGCCGGGCGTCACGGCCGGCTGAAGTCGCCGTACCGGTCGAACTCCCCGGACTTCACCCCGCGGACGAAGGCGGCCCACTTGCGGGGGGTGGTCTGCACGACGACCTCGGGCCGGTCGGACTCGCGGATCTCCACCAGCTCGCCCGCCGATCTGACCTCGACGCAGTCGGTGCTCTCGCCGCTGGCCGAGGCCTTGCGCCAGGTACTCATGCGAAGTCTTTCAGCAAGGCCCGGATGAAGTCCCGGGACTCGTCCGGCCCGAGCGCGATGGCCGCGGTCTCCTCCTTGATCCGGCGGTAGGAGGCCAATTCGGCCTGGGTGTGCACGAATTTCGGCCCGTGGGAGAGATCGATCTGGACGGTGTCGAGTTCCGGGACGGGTCCGCGGGCGAGGTACAGGCTCTCTCCGGAGCCGGTGTAGGTGGGCACGCTGAACGGGATCACCCGGATCTCCACACCGGGCCGTTCGGAATTCTCCAACAGGCTCCGCAACTGGTCGCGCAGTACTTCCGGACCGCCGAACTGCATGCGCAGCGCGGACTCGTGCAGGAATGCGCTGTACGGCTTCGGGTGGTCGACGAAGATCTGCTGGCGCCGAATCCGGAATGCCTTCCGGACGTCGGCCTCCTGCCGGTACTGCGGGGGGAGCCGCTCGAACACCGCGGCGGCGTACTCCGGGGTCTGCAGCAGTCCGGGGATGAAGGTGCTGTTCAGGATGGAGAGGGAGGACGCGTGGTGCTCCATCTCCGCGATGTCGATGATCGCGTTCGGCAGCCGGCCGCGGTAGCCGTCCCACCAGTACTTGCGCCGGTCCTGAGTCATCGTCAGCAGCGCGTCCAGGTAGGGGCCGTCCGCGCAACCGCAGGTGAGTGCCCAGATCCGGAGCCGCTCGGCGCTGATGCCCGACTTCCCGTTCTCCATCTGGGAGATCTTGGGCAGGTCGGTGCCGATGGTGGCGGCCAGGCTCTTGGGCGTGACGCCCACGAGCTCGCGCATCCTGCGCAACTCGATCCCGAGGCGCTGCTGGCGCACGGTCGGCGACAAGCGGGGTGGCATGACTCTCTTCTCCGGGTCGCGGCTGGCGTCGATGCTTCCGGTGAAGTGTGCCGCGCGTGCCGGGCCCTAGCTACCGAAATGGGGGATACCCCACGATGGAGTGAACGTCCTTCCGCTCGGTAGCAACTCTGGCACCTTGACCCTATGGTCATCCGTGTCACTCGCTGACTTGTTGCCGCCTAAACAGTCGTCAAACAGTCGTCAATCGGCCGTAATGACACATCAGATGCATGGTCGCGGCGCCCGAAATCATCGACCGGAGACAGCCATGCCCCTCCCCTCTGTACTCGGCCTTCCCCATCGGCCCCACCGGCCCCACCCGTCCCGGCGCATTTCCGCATCCCGGTGAATGCGCTTCTCGTCGCCGGATTGTCGGCGCTCCTGCTCGCCGTCCTGTTCGTCGGCTGGCTGGTCTGGCTGGTGAACGTCAAACCCTCCGAACTCCGCGCGGTGAAGCGCGAGTTGGCGGCCGGCCATGCCGCCGCGGGGGACCGGAAGTAGCCGCCGCGGCCGGCCGGGGCGCGGCTCAGCCCCGGGAGAGCCGTTCCGTCAGCCGGGACTCGGCCGCCGGCCACTCGTCGGCGAGCATCGAGAAGTAGACGCTGTCCCGCCAGCTGCCGTCGGGGCGCAGCCGGTGGCGGCGCAGGGTCCCCTCGTACTGGGCGCCGAGGCGCAGGACCGCGGCGCGGGAGCGCTCGTTGCGGGCGTCGGTCTTCCAGAAGACCCGGCCCATGCCGAGGTCCTCGAAGGCGTGGCGCAGGAGCAGCAGCTTGGCCTCGGTGTTGACCGCCGTGCGCCAGACCGAGCGGGCGTACCAGGTGCCGCCGATCTCGACGGACTCGTCCGGCGCGCTGTGGTCGTGGTAGCCGGTGACGCCGACGGCCCGGCCGCTCGCGAGGTCGACGGCGGCGAAGTTCACCGACTCGCCCGCGGCCGCTTCCGCGATCCGGGTGTCGAGGATCGTGCCGAGCTCCTCCTGCGAGCCGGGCTGCGGCGACATGGTCCAGCGCCAGACGTCGGGGTCGGGGCCGATGGCGGTCCAGAGGTCGGCGAGGTGGCGGCGCTCCAGCGGCTCCAGGCGGATGTGGTGGCCGGTGAGGGTGACGGGTGCGGGCTGCTTCGCGGTCATGATCCGAACGTAGCCCGATTGTGCACTAGAGGCAATAGATGTTTGAACTAGTGCAAAAGACTGAGCGCAAAAGACTGAGTGCAGAAGATCCAGTGCGGAGGATCCAGCGCGGAGGATCCGGGACGACGAAGGGCCCCGCAGGACGGTGCGTCCTGCGGGGCCCTCGGTGAAGAGCGGGGTCCGGCTCAGATGAACGAGTTGATCTGGATCGTCTCGTCGCGGCCCGGGCCGACGCCGATGGCGGAGATCGGCGCGCCCGACATCTCCTCCAGCGCCTTCACGTACGCCTGGGCGTTCTTCGGCAGATCGGCGAAGGACTTCGCCTTGCTGATGTCCTCGGTCCAGCCCGGCAGCGTCTCGTAGATCGGCTTGGCGTGGTGGAAGTCCGACTGGTTGTAGGGGAGCTCCTCGACCCGCTTGCCGTCGATCTCGTACGCGACGCAGACCGGGATCTGCTCCCAGCCGGTCAGCACGTCCAGCTTGGTGAGGAAGAAGTCGGTGAGGCCGTTGACCCGGGTCGCGTAGCGAGCGATCACGGCGTCGAACCAGCCGCAGCGGCGGTCGCGGCCGGTGGTGACACCGCGCTCGCCGCCGATCCGGCGCAGCGCCTCGCCGTCCGCGTCGAGCAGCTCGGTCGGGAACGGGCCGGAGCCGACGCGGGTGGTGTAGGCCTTGAGGATGCCGATGACCCGGTCGATCTTGGTCGGGCCGATGCCGGCGCCGGTGCAGGCGCCGCCCGCGGTCGGGTTCGACGAGGTCACGAAGGGGTACGTGCCGTGGTCGACGTCGAGCAGGGTGCCCTGGCCGCCCTCCAGCAGGACGACCTTGTCCGCCTTCAGCGCCTCGTCCAGGACGAGGGTGGTGTCGGAGAGGAAGGGCTTGATCTTCTCCGCGTAGCCCAGGTACTCCTCGACCACCAGGTCGGCCGGGATGGTGCGGCGGTTGTACAGCTTGACCAGGATCTGGTTCTTGTCGTGCAGCGCCGCCTCGATCTTCTGGCGCAGGATCGACTCGTCGAACAGGTCCTGGACCCGGATGCCGACGCGGTTGATCTTGTCCGCGTAGGTCGGGCCGATGCCGCGGCCGGTGGTGCCGATCCGGCGCTTGCCGAGGAAGCGCTCGGTGACCTTGTCCAGGGTGCGGTGGTACGGCGTGATCAGGTGGGCGTTGCCCGAGATCAGCAGCTTGGAGGTGTCGATGCCGCGCTCGTTCAGGCCGGCCAGCTCGGAGAGCAGCACGGCCGGGTCGATCACGACGCCGTTGCCGATCACCGGCGTCACGTTCGGGCTGAGGATTCCGGAAGGGAGCAGATGCAGGGCGTACTTCTGGTCGCCGATGACCACCGTGTGACCGGCGTTGTTGCCGCCCTGGTAGCGGACCACGTAGTCCACGGAGCCACCGAGGAGGTCGGTGGCCTTCCCCTTGCCCTCGTCTCCCCACTGAGCGCCAACGAGCACGAGTGCCGGCACAGGCGTACACCCCTTCCGGTTGGGGCATCCTGCGTAGGCCGCAGTCTGCCCCGAGATAGACGAAGCCCCTGGCGCAATGGCGCAAGGGGCTCTTGCACCGAGAGATTACCTGAGGAAGGACCGGTCGTGTCGTCCCTGTCCACGCCTGCTACCGGCGGCCCGGAGCCGCTCCTGCTGCTCCTCGACCCGGTGGCCCGGCAGACCGACGGCGAGTCGGTGCGGATCGCGAAGGACGTGCTCTGCGGGGGCGCGGACGTGAAGGTGGCCTTTCCGGAGAGCCCTTCCGAGCTCGACCGGGTGCTTTCGCACCGGGGCCGGAGGCGACCGGTGGTGATCGGTTCCGACCTCGCGCTGCAGCGGGTGCTCCAGGCCCTGCATCGCCAGCGTGAGCTGGGCACGGAACCGGTGGGGATGGTTCCGGTCGGCCGCTCGCAGGAGCTGGCGGCGGCCCGCGCGCTCGGCGTGCCGGGGGAGCCGGTGCGGGCCGCGCGGGCGGTGCTGTCGGGCGCGCCGCGCCGGCTGGACCTGCTGGTGGACGACGGTGGCGGGGTGGCGCTGGGCGGGGTGCGGATCACCGGCGGGGGTGCGCGGCGCATGGTGGGCCGTTCGGGTGGCTGGCGTTCGCTATGGGCGAAACTGGCTGCGGCCGAGCAGGCGAACGCACTCACTCCGGACGGCGCCGACCACAGCTCCCGCGTCCGGGTCGAGGCGGACGGCCGACTGCTCGCGGACGTCCACCGGCCGGTCCGGCTGGTCCAGGTCACGCTCCCGTCCGGCGCCTCGGACGGGACGGGCGAGATGGAGGTGGTGGTCGCCGCCTCCGGCGCCCTGGTGCGCGCCCGGGCGGCGAGCGTGTCGGTGGTCGGGCGGGGCTTCGACTACGAGGCGGACGGGCGTCCGGTCGGTCCGGTCCGGGCACGGACCTGGACGGTGCACCCGGGAGCCTGGGGCCTGCTGCTGCCGGCCGCCTGAAACGGCCGCCTGAACGCCCGCCCGACCGGTGGGCGACCGGCGGGCGACGGGTGGGGGACGGGTGGGGGAACGCCGGGTGAGCAGGCTCACGTTCGTCCGTGCCCGGACCCCCGCCGCCGCGCACCCGGAACTCCCCAACAGGCGCGAACCACAAGGCCAAGCGGCGCCCGCCGGAATTCCCCCCACCCGAAATCCCCGGCCGGTAAGGGGTTTTGTCTACGCGCATCAACTCGCGATCGCCGGACAAACCCGCAGTCCCGGGGTCCGACAGCCCGGGTCAACTGCCCTAGACTCGAAGGCGTGCCACGTGGTGACGGAAGACTCAACCACGATCTTCTTCCCGGTGAGAAAGGCCCCCAGGACGCTTGTGGCGTCTTCGGTGTCTGGGCTCCCGGCGAGGAGGTCGCCAAGCTCACGTTCTTCGGCCTTTACGCCCTGCAGCACCGCGGTCAGGAATCCGCGGGCATCGCAGTGAGCAACGGCTCCCAGATTCTCGTCTTCAAGGACATGGGCCTCGTTTCCCAGGTCTTCGACGAGGCATCGCTGGGGTCGTTGCACGGGCATATCGCCGTCGGACACGCCCGCTACTCGACCACCGGTTCCTCGGTCTGGGAGAACGCCCAGCCGACCTTCCGGGCGACCGTTCACGGTTCGCTGGCCCTCGGGCACAACGGAAACCTGGTGAACACCGCCGAACTGGCGGCCATGGTCGCCGAACTCCCCGGCGAGGAGCACGTCTCGCGCTCCGGCCGGAGCGCCGCGACCAATGACACCGACCTGGTGACGGCGCTGCTCGCCGGCCACCCGGACCTCTCCATCGAGGAGACGGCCAAGGTCGTGCTGCCCCAGGTCAAGGGCGCGTTCTCGCTCGTCTTCATGGACGAGCACACCCTCTACGCCGCCCGTGACCCGCAGGGCATCCGTCCGCTGGTGCTCGGCCGGCTGGAGCGCGGCTGGGTGGTCGCCTCCGAGACGGCGGCGCTGGACATCTGCGGCGCCTCCTTCATCCGCGAGGTCGAGCCCGGCGAGCTCATCGCCATCGACGAGAACGGGATGCGCAGCTCCCGGTTCGCCGAGGCCAAGCCCAAGGGCTGCGTCTTCGAGTACGTCTACCTGGCCCGCCCCGACACCTCCATCGCCGGCCGCAACGTGCACCTCTCCCGCGTGGAGATGGGCCGCCGGCTGGCCAAGGAGGCGCCCGTCGATGCCGACCTGGTGATAGCGACGCCCGAGTCCGGCACCCCCGCCGCGATCGGCTACGCCGAGGCCAGCGGCATCCCGTACGGCTCCGGCCTGGTGAAGAACGCCTACGTGGGCCGCACCTTCATCCAGCCCAGCCAGACGATCCGCCAGCTCGGCATCCGGCTCAAGCTCAACCCGCTGCGCGAGGTCATCGCGGGCAAGCGCCTGGTGGTCGTGGACGACTCGATCGTGCGCGGCAACACCCAGCGCGCGCTGGTGAAGATGCTCCGCGAGGCCGGCGCCGCCGAGGTGCACATCCGGATCTCCTCGCCGCCGGTGAAGTGGCCCTGCTTCTTCGGCATCGACTTCGCCACCCGCGCGGAGCTGATCGCCAACGGCATGACCATCGAGGAGATCGGCCGCACCCTCGGCGCGGACTCGCTCTCCTACATCTCGATCGACGGCATGATCGAGGCCACCGCGCAGCCGAAGGACCGGCTCTGCCGGGCCTGCTTCGACGGCGAGTACCCGATGGAGCTGCCGGATCCGGCGCTGCTCGGCAAGCTCCTGCTGGAGGCCGAGATCAAGGGCGGCCAGCAGCCGCCGGCCGTCCGCGGCAAGCCGACCAGCGGCAGCGACCTGGACGGCGTCCAGTCGCTGCTCGGCGGGGCGGGCGCGGCCGACGCGCTGCGCCGGCCGTAACGAACCGACGGTGGGGTCCCGTGAACCGGGGCCCCACCGCTGTTCCACCCCCTGCTGTTCCGTAGAACCACCCCCACCTGACCCGAAAGGGCCGCACGCAGTGACCAGCAACCAGAACGGTGCCACCTACGCCGCCGCCGGTGTCGACATCGAGGCGGGCGACCGCGCCGTCGAGCTCATGAAGCAGTGGGTGAAGAAGGCCAACCGCCCCGAGGTGGTCGGCGGTCTCGGCGGTTTCGCCGGCCTCTTCGACGCGTCCGCCTTCAAGAACTACGAGCGGCCGCTGCTGGCCTCGGCCACCGACGGCGTGGGGACCAAGGTGGCCATCGCCGCCGCCATGGACAAGCACGACACCATCGGCCACGACCTGGTCGGCATGGTCGTCGACGACCTGGTGGTGTGCGGTGCCGAGCCGCTGTTCATGACCGACTACATCTGCGTCGGCAAGGTCGTCCCGGAGCGGGTCGCCGCGATCGTCAAGGGCATCGCCGAGGGCTGCGCGCTGGCCGGCTGCGCCCTGGTCGGCGGCGAGACCGCCGAGCACCCGGGCCTGCTGGGCCCGGACGAGTACGACGTCGCGGGCGCCGGCACCGGTGTGGTGGAGGCCGACGCGCTGCTCGGCGCGGACCGGGTCCGGGCCGGCGACGTGGTGATCGCGATGGCCGCCTCCGGCCTGCACTCCAACGGCTACTCGCTGGTCCGCCACGTGCTGCTGAACGAGGCCGGCTGGAAGCTGGACCGCAAGGTCGAGGAGTTCGGCCGCACCCTCGGTGAGGAGCTGCTGGAGCCGACCCGGATCTACTCGCTGGACTGCCTGGCGCTCACCCGCGCCACCGAGGTGCACGCCTTCTCGCACGTCACCGGCGGCGGCCTGGCGGCCAACCTGGCCCGGGTCGTCCCGGACGGCCTGCACGCCCGCCTGGACCGCGGCACCTGGACCCCGCTGCCGGTCTTCCAGACCGTCGCCGAGGTCGGCAAGGTGGCCACCCTGGAGATCGAGAAGACGCTGAACATGGGCGTCGGCATGGTCGCGGTCGTCCCGCCGCACTCGGTGGACGTCGTGCTGTCGATCCTGGAGGACCGCGGCGTGGAGGCCTGGCTGCTCGGCGACATCGTCGAGCGCGGCGACGGGCACGAGGGCGGCGCGGCCCTCTACAACGCCTACGAGGGCTTCCGGGCGAGCTGACCCCGGCGCGACGACGAGAGGGCCCCTCCGGAGCACCGGAGGGGCCCTCTCGCGTGCGGTGGAGGCGGTCGGCGGACCGTGCGGAACCGGTCGGCGGACCGTACGGGGGAACGCCGGGCGGGGCGGTCCGGTGCGAGGGAACGCCGAAGACCGGTCCGGCGCCCTGGCGGGTGCCCGAACCGGTCGGCGGGACTGCTGTGGCTACGAGCGGCGGGAGGCCTGGGACGCCCCGGTGCCTGGCCCGTTGTCGTCCTCGTCGTCGAGGTCGGCGTAGCGGGCTGCGTACTCCGCGTACGGGTCGTCCTCCTCCTCCTCCTCGATCGGCTCCGGCTCGATCGAGGCGGTGGACGGAGATACGCCCAGCTCGTTGGACAGACGGTTAGCGTCGAACCCGCCGCTGTTGTACTTCAGCTCGCGGGCGACCTTCGTCTGCTTGGCCTTGGCCCGGCCGCGCCCCATGGGTCGACCCCCTCAACGATGGGGCTCACGGCCCCGAGTCTGACACGTGTTCATGATCAGGACCGGCCTGCCCGAATGGGAGGACCGTCCCTTGGAGCATTAACGGTACCTGTTTCCGCCGCTGGACGGTACGTCGTCGGTGTGACGTGGCGCGCACCGACCGCACCCGCGACCAGGTCTTCCCAGGTCAAGGGAGGTTTTGCGGCGTTTTGCGCGCTGTCCAGAGGTGTTTGAGGTCCGTCGTTCCAGGACTGATTATCCCCCCTAGGGGGGCCTCGGATCACCCGTTCGGCGGGAGAAGTGAGAATCCGGTTCCACATCGTGATGCGCGGGGGACCGTCCCCACGGCCCCCCGCGCATCACCGGATCGGTTGTCGACCCGTCAGGCGCGGCGGGCGCCGGGCAGCAGCACCGTGCGCAGGGCGCTGATCTCGCGCATCCGCTTCTCGGCCAGGCGGTCGGCGGCGACCGCGGGCGGGATGCCGTCGGTCGTCGCCCGGGTGAAGATCTCCAGGGTGGTGTCGAAGATCTTCGTGGCCTTGTTCTTGGCCCGCTCGAAGTTGAAGCCGTCGATCTCGTCGGCGACCTGGATGACGCCGCCGGAGTTCACCAGGTAGTCCGGCGCGTAGAGGATGCCGCGGTCGGCCAGGTCCTTCTCGACGCCCGGGTGGGCCAGCTGGTTGTTGGCCGCGCCGCAGACGACGGAGGTGCCGAACTCGCCCAGCGCGGCGACCGTGGCGTCGGTCAGCGCGCCGCCGAGGGCGCAGGGGGCGTAGACGTCCAGCTTGGCCTGGAGCAGGGCGGTGGTGTCGGCGACGACCTCCACCTCCGGGTGGGCGGCGCGCACCCGGTTGACCGCGGCCTCGAAGGGGTCGGTGACGACGACCGTGGCGCCGTCCGCGACCAGGTGGCCGACCAGGTAGTGGCCGACCTTGCCGACGCCCGCGACGCCGACCCGCTTGCCGCGCAGGGTCGGCTGGCCCCAGCGGGCCTGGGCGCTGGCGCGCATGCCCTGGAAGACTCCGAAGGCGGTCAGGATGGACGAGTCGCCGGCGCCGCCGTGCTCGGGCGAGCGGCCGGTCACGAACTCGGTCTCGCGGGCGATGACGTCCATGTCCTGGACGTAGGTGCCCACGTCGCAGGCGGTGATGTAGCGGCCGCGCAGGGACTCGACGAAGCGGCCGTAGGCCCGGAGCATCGCCTCGTTCTTGTCCTTGTTCGGGTCGCCGATGATGACGGCCTTGCCGCCACCGAGGTCCAGGCCGGCCAGCGCGTTCTTGTAGGACATTCCGCGGGACAGGTTCAGCGCGTCCTCCAGCGCCGCCTCCTCGGAGGCGTACGGGAAGAAGCGGGTGCCGCCGAGGGCCGGGCCCAGGGCGGTCGAGTGGATGGCGATGATCGCCTTCAGGCCCGAGCTGCGGTCGTGGCAGAGGACGACCTGCTCGTGACCGTCGCCGGGGGCGCCGTCCTGTTCGGTACGGAAGATCCTGCTGAGCACGCCGGGTGCGGAGTGCGTGGCGGGGGTCTGTACGTCGGTCACTGTGGTGACTCCAGTATCGAAGGCCCGCTGCTGTGGTGCGGGCGTCTGAGGCGAAGCGTAGCCGCGCCCGTGCCGCCGATCGGCCGTCTTGTCCGAGCTGGGGCCGGTCGTCCGAGGAGTGAGACGGGAAGAGGGACGGGGTGCGGGCGCGAACGGGTTCGGGGGCGCGCCCTCCCGGGGCCGGGCGGTGCGTGCGACCATGCAGGACGTGACCGTCGTACGTACTTCCGTACAACCGCCCTACGCCGCCCACCTGCGGGTCTACGAGCCGCTGGCCGCCTATCCGGAGCCCGAGCGGGCGCACTGGCAGGCCTGTGCGGCGGAGCGCGGTCCGGACGCCGCCGAGCCGTCGCAGCCGGTGGCGGCGGCGGTGCTGGAGGAGCAGCGGGAGGCGCTCGCCGGGCTGGCCGCCCGCACGCCCCGGGCGCTGCCCGAGCGGGAGAGCGGGCGGGCGTACCTGCGGGTGGTGGACGGCGTACTGTACGTCTGCCCGTGGGCGACCCGACTGCGCAGCTGGCAGGCGCTGGAGGAGCTGCGGGCCGGGGCGCCGGTGGCGCTGCTGGACACCGCGCTGCCGCCGGCGACCCGGGCGGCCGCCGAGGCGGACCTGGAGCGCTGGCGGGCCGAGCACCCGGACGCCCGGCCGTGGATCCTGACCAGCCGGTGGGAGGTGCCGGTGCGCTGGTTCCTGCCGTTCGGGGACGAGGACCGCTGCTTCGTGCCGGGCGGGGACGGACCCGCGGACGGACCGGGAGGGGAAGGGGAGGAGGGGCCCGGGGGCCGGCCGGCGGCGCTGTTCTACCTGGTGCCGATGGCGCAGGCGCGCCGGCGGGTGGCGCGGGCCTTCCGGGCGCTGCGCGAGGCGGTGCCGGACGGGGAGCTGGTGCAGGGGGCGGAGCGGGTCGGGCGCTGGCTGGAGGAGTTCCATCCGCGCTCGCTGGTGGAACTGGACTACGGGGGCCTGGTGCATCTGCTGGGCCCGGAGCGGTTGCTGGCGGACCGTTCGGCGGGGGAACTGGAGGAGGGGCTGCGGGCGCTGCGGGCGGGGGACGCCGCCGAGGCGCTGCGCGTGTACGGGGAGCTGACGGTGCGGTGGCGCCGGGTGCTGGCGCTGCGGCACGCGAACTGATGTCCGACCGCGCGTGTATGACTGTAAGAGTCCTAAGCACTGCACGTCCGATGACCAAGGTCCTGGTTCGGGTCAATAGCTGCCGAACGTGACACTACTCACCGTTGACGCGAACTTACCCCTATGTGCAAAAATGGGACAACCAGCCCAACTTCACGTGAGCGTGCCCACTTTTGGGTGGTTCTGGAGTCGATGCGTGCTTTGCGGGGAAACGGAGGGTCTGGTCCCTTCGTAACCGGATGTCATCGCTATGTGACTGTCCGTTATGGGGTGGTCCATCGCCATCCGTCGGCCTTGAACCCGTGAGGGGTCAATTTTGGCGGTTTGGTCGATAGGGCTGGACGGATGGTGTAGTTGTAGACACCAGGACAAGCCGTTCGTCCTATAACCGACTCGGCCCGTCTATGCCATTTCGGGCATCGCGGGCCAAGGTGCAGAATTTGAAGGATAGAACCGCCCTGGTTCGGTTCTCCCGAGGAGGCCGCTCATGACCGCTCGTACCCCTGATGCTGAGCCGCTGCTGACGCCGGCAGAGGTTGCCACCATGTTCCGCGTGGACCCGAAGACGGTCACTCGCTGGGCAAAGGCAGGCAAGCTGACGTCGATTCGCACGCTCGGCGGTCACCGCCGTTACCGTGAGGCGGAGGTGCGCGCTCTGCTGGCCGGGATTCCCGCCCAGCGCACTGAGGCCTGATAGGCCAAAGGCTCTTTAAAGGGGCCGCTTACCGGACTCCGCCGGGTCCGGTAAGCGGCCCCTTTGTCGTGCCCGCCCGAGGGTGTTCCGTGCCCGGGCGAGTGGTCGGAATGTTGAACTCCGGATAACGATTTGATGCGCGTGGGGCGGGGGGGATTTACAGTGAATAGCTGTACAATTTTACATATTAAATTAATGGGGTTCCGGGAAGGGTCGCGCGAGGCCGATTCCTGGGGAGGTTCCGTGACGACCGTCACACGGTCCGTCACTTGTGGTCTAGACCTGGCCGGGGTAGTGGGCCGAACGGTCAAAAGCGAGAGGCCCGGAACCTGACGGTTCCGGGCCTCTCGCACTGCGGCGATCCCGACGGGACTTGAACCCGCGACCTCCACCTTGACAGGGTGGCGAGCTAACCAACTGCTCCACGGGACCAGAGTGTTTCCTGATCTCGTTCACTCGCTTGCCGCGCTGCGAACAAGACAGACTGTAGCCCATGGTGGGCCCCCAGGTCGAACTGGCTCCTGAAGGCCCACCGCAGCTCACACGGCCACCCGGGTCAGAGCGTCGCCCGCGCCGCCGCCATCGCCTTCGTGATCCGCTTCTCCGACACCGGGCTCGGCGTGCCCAGCGACTGGGCGAAGAAGCTGACCCGCAGCTCCTCGATCATCCAGCGGATCGCCCGTACCTCCGCGGACGGCTGGTGCCCGGCCGGCACCGCCGCCAGCAGCTCCCCGTACTCCTGCTGCACCTGCTGCACCTTCAGCAGCTGCTGGGCGTCCCGCTGCGGGTGGTTGGGCAGCGCCTCCAGACGGCGGTCCACCGCCAGCAGGTAGCGCTTGAGGTCCGGCAGCCGCTGCCAGCCGGTGGCCGTCACGAAGCCCGGGTGCACCAGCGAGGCCAGGTGCAGCCGGACGTCGTTCACCGCGTTCAGCAGCACCGGGCTGCTCACCGACTTCAGCCGGGTCGAGGCCTTGTGGAAGGCGATCAGCGCGGTGGCCGTCTTCAGCGTGGTGTCCGCGGACAGGTCGTACAGGTCCGCGCGCACCTTGTCGTGCAGCTTGCCGAAGGCCGCCTCGTCCCAGGCCGGCCCGCCGGCCAGGGTCATCAGCCGGTCCGTGGCGGCGGCCACGACGTCCTCGAACAGGGCGCCGATCGAGCCGTGCGGGCTGTGCGAGAGCGCCAGCTTCGCCTGGTTGCCCAGCCGGCCCTGGATGGACTTGGCCGGGGAGGTGGTGGTCAGCATCAGCAGCCGCCGCGTCCCCTCCCACATCGACCGGGCCTGCGCCTCCGGGGTGTCGAACAGCTTGACGCCGACCGACGGGCCCTCGTCCACCAGGGCCGGGTAGGCGCGCATCGAGTGGCCGCGCGAACGCTGCTCGAAGGTGCGCTGGAGCACCGGCAGCGAGGCCGGCCAGGCGGTCAGCCCGCTCTGCTCGATGCCCTGGCCGGACGCGGCCGAGGAGAGCGTCTCCTTCAGCTTGGGCTTGAGCCGGAGCCGCAGCTCCTCCAGGTCCTTGGACTCGGCGAGCTTCTTGCGGCCGTCCACCACCCGGAAGGTCACCTTGAGGTGATCGGGCACCCGGTCGTCGTCCCAGGCCTCCGGGGGCACGGTGACCGCCGTCAGGCGCTTCAGGGCGTGCTCCAGGGCCGGGAGCAGGGGCTCCTGGCGGTCCTTCACCGCGCGCAGCGCCGCCCTGGCGAAGTCCGGCGCCGGAACGAAGTTGCGCCGGATCGCCTTCGGCAGCGACTTGATGTACGCGGTGACCAGCTCCTCCCGCAGACCGGGGATCTGCCAGTCGAAGCCCTCCGCGGTCACCTGGTTCAGCACCGGCAGCGGGATGTGCACGGTCACGCCGTCCGCGTCGCTGCCCGGCTCGAACTGGTAGGTCAGCTTGAAGCGGAGCTTGCCCTGCTGCCAGTGGTCCGGGTAGTCGGCCTCGGTGACGCCGTCCGCGGCGTCGTTGATCAGCATCGACTTCTCGAAGTTCAGCAGGTCCGGCTGCTCGTGCCGGGCCTTCTTCCACCAGGAGTCGAAGTGCCGGGTGGAGACGATCTCCTCGGGCAGCCGGGCGTCGTAGAAGTCGAACAGGGTCTGGTCGTCCACCAGGATGTCCCGGCGGCGGGCCCGGTTCTCCAGCTCCTCGACCTCGCCGAGCAGCTTGCGGTTCTCCGCGAAGAACCGGTGGTGGGTCTCCCAGTCGCCCTCGACCAGCGCGTTGCGGATGAACAGCTCGCGACAGAGCTCCGGGTCGATCCTCCCGTAGTTGACCTTGCGCTGGGCGACGACCGGCATCCCGTAGAGGGTCACCTTCTCGTACGCCATGACGGCGCCGGCCTTCTTCTCCCAGTGCGGCTCGCTGTGGCTGCGCTTGATCAGGTGGCCGGCCAGCGGCTCGACCCACTCCGGCTCGATCTTCGCGTTGATCCGCGCCCAGAGCCGGGAGGTCTCCACCAGCTCCGCCGACATCACCCAGCGCGGCGGCTTCTTGAACAGGCCGGAGCCCGGGAACACCGCGAAGCGGGCGCCGCGCGCACCGCCGTACTCGCGCTTCTCCACGTCGAACAGACCGATGTGGGAGAGCAGGCCGGCCAGCAGCGACTGGTGGATCCGGTCGGCGTCCGGCTCGACGTCGGGGTGCGGCTCCTCGATCGTCACGCCCAACTGCTTGGCGACGGTGCGCAGCTGGACGTAGATGTCCTGCCACTCCCGTATCCGCAGGTAGTTGAGGAACTCCGCCTTGCACATCCGGCGGAACGCCGAGGAGGAGAGCTCGCTCTGCTGCTCCCGGACGTAGCGCCACATCGCCAGGTAGGAGAGGAAGTCGGAGGTCTCCGAGTTGAACCGCTTGTGCCGCTCGTCGGCGGCCTGGCGCTTCTCGGCCGGGCGCTCGCGCGGGTCCTGGATGGAGAGCGCGGCGGCGATCACCATGACGTCGCGGACGCAGCCGTTGCGGTCCGCCTCCAGCACCATGCGGGCCATCCGCGGGTCCACCGGGAGCTGGGCGAGCTTGCGGCCCAGCTGGGTCAGGCGCTTGCGCGGATCCTTCTCCTCCGGGTCGAGCGCGCCCAGCTCGTGCAGCAGGGCGACGCCGTCCTTGATGTTGCGCGAGTCCGGCGGGTCCAGGAACGGGAAGGCGGCGATGTCGCCGAGGCCGGCCGCCGTCATCTGGAGGATCACCGAGGCCAGGTTGGTGCGCAGGATCTCGGCGTCGGTGAACTCGGGGCGGGAGAGGAAGTCCTCCTCCGAGTAGAGCCGGATGCAGATGCCGTCCGAGGTACGGCCGCAGCGGCCCTTGCGCTGGTTGGCGCTGGCCTGGCTGATCGCCTCGATCGGCAGCCGCTGCACCTTGGTGCGGTGGCTGTAGCGGGAGATCCGGGCGCTGCCCGGGTCGATCACGTACTTGATGCCGGGGACGGTCAGCGAGGTCTCGGCCACGTTGGTGGCCAGCACGATCCGGCGGCTGCGGGAGCGCTGGAAGACCTTGTGCTGCTCGGCCGAACTGAGCCGCGCGTACAGCGGCAGGATCTCGGTGTTCTTCAGCTTCAGCTTCCCGAGGGCGTCCGCGGTGTCGCGGATCTCGCGCTCGCCGGAGAGGAAGACCAGGATGTCGCCCGGGCCCTCGGCCTGGAGCTCCTCGGCGGCGTCGCAGATCGCCTGGACCTGGTCCCGGTCGCGGTCGGCCTCGTCCGCCTCGTCGTCGGCCTCGTCGACGATCGGCCGGTAGCGGACCTCGACCGGGTAGGTGCGGCCGGAGACCTCGATGATCGGGGCGTCGCCGAAGTGCCGTGCGAAGCGCTCCGGGTCGATGGTCGCGGAGGTGATCACGACCTTGAGGTCCGGGCGGCGGGGGAGCAGCTGCTTGACGTAGCCGAGGATGAAGTCGATGTTGAGGCTGCGCTCGTGCGCCTCGTCGATGATCAGGGTGTCGTACTGGTGCAGGTCGCGGTCGGTCTGGATCTCCGCGAGCAGGATGCCGTCCGTCATCAGCTTGACCAGGGTGTCCTGGCCGACCTGGTCGGTGAACCGGACCTTCCAGCCGACCGCCTCGCCGAGCGGGCTGTCCAGCTCCTCCGCGACCCGCTCGGCCACCGTGCGGGCGGCGATCCGGCGCGGCTGGGTGTGGCCGACCAGGCCGCGCACGCCACGGCCGAGCTCCAGGCAGATCTTCGGGATCTGGGTCGTCTTGCCGGAGCCGGTCTCGCCCGCGACGATCACCACCTGGTGGTCCCGGATCGCCGCCAGGATCTCGTCCTTCTTCTGGCTGACCGGGAGCTCGGCGGGATAGCCGATCCTCGGGACGGCGCGCCGGCGCCGCTCGACGACCGCCTCGGCGCGGTCGATCTCGGCGGCGATCTCGGCGGCGACCTTCTGCCGGGCCTCGGGCTTGCGGACCCGACGGGCCCCCTCCAGCCGGCGCCCGATCCGCACCTGGTCGCGCAGGGTCAGCTCGGGCAGACGGGCGGCCAGCCCGCCGATTCCGGGGCCCTCGGCGGGTACGGTGGCGGACTGGACTGCGGGAGAACTCACTGCGGGCATCCCTCTAGGTTCGCAAGGAGGCACGGCGGAGCGCACCTCGGTTTTCGAGCCCCTCCAGTGTCACAGCCGTCGGCGGCGAATCGCGAACGGCGGGCAACGGTCCGAGGCCGTTCCGGGCTCCGGGAGGTTGAGGAGGTGCTCATGGGAGCCCACAAGACCGCCCGGGACGAGGAGTTCCGGACGTTCGTCGGCAGCGCGTGGTCACGGCTGCTCAGGACGGCGTTCCTGCTCGCGGGGGACCGGCACGGCGCCGAGGACCTGGTCCAGCAGGCGCTGGAGCGGGCGTACGCGGCGTGGAACCGGGTGCGTGCCGCGGACGACCCGTACGCCTATGTGCGCCGGATCGTGATCAACGAGCACGCCAGACGGTTCCGGCGGCGGCTGGTCGAGTACCCCGTCACCGAGTTCCCGGACCGGCCCGCACCGGCCGGCGCCGACCCGGACGACCGGGCCGTGCTGCTCGCCGCACTCGGCACCCTGCCGCCGCGCCAGCGCCAGGCCGTGGTGCTGCGGTACTGGGAGGACCTCAGCGAGACCCAGACCGCGGTGGCGATGGGCTGCTCGGTCGGCACGGTCAAGAGCCAGGCGGCCAGAGGCCTGGCCAAGCTCCGCGGGGCCTCCTCACTCATCGGACTGACCAGCATCGGAGGGGCAAGATGAGCAACGAGTTCCTGCCCGGGAACACGGCGACCGGAGACGAGACGGCGGCCGTGCGGGCCCTGGGCGAACTGGCCGGGAGCGTCGAGACCGGGACGGTCCCGTACGACCGGCTGGTCGCCGGCGGCCGGCGGCGACTGCGGCACCGGCGGCTGCTGACCGCCGGGGTGGCGGCCGTGCTGGTCGCCGGCATCGCCGGGGGCACGGCGGTGCTCGGCGAGCGCGGCCGGCAGGCCGTCTCGACCGTGGTGGCGGCCTCGGCCGCGGCCTCGGCCACCGCGGTGAGCACCACGGGCGCGCCCACCGCCCGGGACCCGTTCAACCCCGTCCGGGTCAAGGTCGCCGAAGGCGGCGCGAACGGCCACACCTGGCAGGCCTGGACCGCGCTGTGGCCGGCCGTCCCCGGCAAGGAGGACTTCGCCAAGCAGGCCCGGATGATCCAGGCGGAGCGGCACGAAGCCAACCCGGCGGTGAAGCCGGTCACCCAGAAGGACATCGACGACAACTGGGACACGCGCATCGACAGGGTGAACTACTACTACACCGTGGACGGCAAGCGGCAGGCGGACGACACCCTGCACGCGGTCTCCGCCCCGGGCGGGTTCCCGGGCGTCACCGGCGGCTCGTCGCTCGGCCTCAACGACGGTGCGGGCGTCCCGCCGGTGGTGATCGAGGGGGTCCAGGCCGACATCACGAAGGTCGTGGTCGCCTGGAAGAGCGGCGGCACCACCGAGGCGGTGCCGGTCGTGGTCGGGGACTCCCCGTTCCGCTACTACGGCGTCCTGGCGAAGCCGGGCACCGACGCGGCGACCGTCACCTACTACAGGGCGGACGGCTCGGTGGATCGCGTCAAGGACACCTGGCTCCGGACCTCCTGAGCCGGTGGCCGCCGGGGCCGCCGGGGTGGCCGTCGGGTGGTCGTCGGGTGGCCGTCGGGTGATCGGGGCGGCAGGGGCGGTCGGGGCGCCCGTCACGGGCGGAGCGCGGCCTGGTCGGCGTCCGGGAGCCAGTCGCGGGCCGGGTCGTACTCCAGCCACCGGTGGCGGGCCGCCCCGGTGGTGAACGCCCGCAGCAGGTCGTCCAGTCGGGGGTGCGGGTCGGTGTCCGGACCGGTGCGCCAGAGCAGCGACCAGGCGTAGAGCGGGGTCGGGTCCGCCAGCGGGACGGTGCGGACACCCGGGCGCCCGGGCGGCGGGCCGTCGGCGGGGACGAGGGAGAAGCACGCCGGGTCGGCGCGGACCTGGTCCACGAAGTGCTCCAGGCCCAGGTTGGTCGAGCCGACCCGGCGGGCGATCCCGAAGCGCTCGGCGAAGCGGGTCAGGAAGTCCAGCCGGTCCACCGCCGCCGGGTAGCGCAGCACACTGTCCCGCAGGTCGTCCGGGCGCAGGACGTCCCGGCCGGCCAGCGGATGGCCGGTGCTCAGCAGGACGTCCACCGGCTCCAACCGGACCAGCCGGTGCGTCAACTCGCCCCCGCCGCCCGGAAGCCGGTGCACCCGGCCGAACCCGGCGTCCGACTCCCCGCGCAGCACGGCCGCCGCGACGGAGGGCAGGTCCCGGCCGGGCACCGGCTCCACCTGCAGCCCCGGCGCCGCGTCCACCGCCTGCGCGAGCGTACGCATCGGGGCGTACAGGTGCCCCCACACGTCGATCCGCAGTGGCCGCGCCGCGCACCCCGCGGCCGCCACTGCCCGCTCCCCCTGCGCCAGCGCCCGCCGGGCCGGTTCCAGGAACCGCAGCCCCGCCCCGGTCAGCCCCACCCCGCGCGCGTCCCGGTCCAGCAGCCGCACCCCCAGCACCGCCTCCAGCCGCGCCACCCGCTTCGACAGCCCCTGCTGGCTGATCCCCAACCGCCTGGCCGCCCGCCCGAAGTGCAACTCCTCGGCCGCCACGACGAACGCCCGCACCTGCGCCAGATCAAGATCCACCCGGGCACCTTAGGGCCTGCCCGCGCACTCCCGCGGGGCACCCGCCCCGGCCGCGGTCGCGGCGCGGTCGGGTGGGTCGCCGCCACCGCGCGGCTGGGCGCTTCGCTCCGCCGTGCCGCGTGGTGCCGCCCCGCGGCCCGCCGCTCCTGGCCGGACAACCGGTGGTTGTCGCCGTCGTCCCGCGGTTGTTGGACCGGCCGGGGCGGCGCGCGGTGGGGTGAGGGGGTTACCGACGGAGGAGTGGGGATGAAGGCGCTGGTGGCGACGGGGCGGGCGGCGGAGCCGGTGCGGTTCGCGGAGGTGGAACAGCCGCGGCCGGGGCCCGGGGAGGCGCTGGTGAAGGTGGAGGCGTTCTCGGTGAACCGGGGCGAGACCTTCCAGCTGGAGGCGCCCCGGCCCGGGTGGCGGCCGGGGAAGGACGTGGCCGGGCTGGTGGTGCAGGCCGCCGCCGACGGGTCGGGCCCGGCCGTCTGCCGCCGGGTGGTCGGGCATCCGCCCGCCGCCGGGTGGGCCGAGTACGTGTGCGTCCCGACCTCCTCCCTCGCCGAACTGCCCGACGGCCTGGACACCGTACGGGCCGCCGCGCTGCCGCTGGCCGGCCTCACCGCGCTGCGGCTGCTCCGGGCGGCGGGGCCGCTGGCCGGACGGCGGGTGCTGCTCACCGGGGCCTCCGGGGGCGTCGGGCACTACGTCACCGAGCTGGCCGCCGCGGCCGGGGCCGAGCTGACCGCGGTCACCGCCTCCCCGGAGCGCGGCCGGCGGCTGGTAGAGCTGGGAGCGGCCGAGGTGGTCCACGAGCCGGGCGAGGCGCGCGGTCCGTACGACCTGGTGCTGGAGTCCACCGGCGGCGCCGCGCTGCCGCTCGCGCTGGCCCGGCTGGCCCGGCGCGGCACCCTGATCTGGTTCGGCCAGGCCTCCCGGACGCCCGTCACGCTCGACTTCTTCGACTTCTTCGCGGGCCCGGAGTCGGCGGTCGTCCGGCACTTCCACTACGCGGACTCGGACGTCCCGGACGGCGCCGACCTGGCCACCCTGGTGCGCCTCACCCGGGAGGGGCGGCTGACCCCGGAGCTCGGCCGGGTCGCGCCCTGGGCGGAGACCGCCGCCGTGCTCACCGACCTGCGCGAGCGCCGGATCCGCGGCAAAGCCGTCCTGACCCTCGCCTGAGGCCTGCCCGACGCCTGCCCGACGCCAGCCCGACGCCTGCTCCGAATGCGAATGACGCGAACGACGCGAACGACGCGAACGACGCGAACGACTTCGAAGGGAACCCCCGCCGTGCCCGACCTCTCCTTCCTCGACACCCCCGGCCTGCTGCCCGCCTTCGTCGAGGAGAACCGGCCGCGCGCCCACGGCGCCGGCCTGGACCCGTACGAGTACGCCCGGGTGACCGCCCCGCTGACCTCCCCGCGCGACTGGCCGGCCGCCTGCCGGGCGGCCGGCCACCGGCACGCCGGGGCGGCGGAGCGGGCCGCCGCCGAGGGCCGCACCGTCACCGCCGGCGAGCGGTACCGGAGCGCCGCCCGCTGGTACCACTTCGCCGGGCTGCTCCCGCACCCCGACCGGGCGGCCGCGGCCCGGGCCGCCGCGGAGGCCGACGAGGCGATGCGGCGGGCGCTGGCCCTGCTCGACCCGGGGGCGGAGCGGGTCGAGGGCGAGGGCTTCGCGGGCTGGCTGCGCCGCCCGGCGGCCGGCGGGGAGGCCGACGGGAGCGGCGGCCGGGCCCCGGTGGTCCTGGTGGTGCCGGGGATGGACTCGGGCAAGGAGGAGTTCCACGCGGTCGCCGACGCCCTGCTCGCCCGGGGTGTCGCGGTGCTCGCCGTCGACGGGCCCGGACAGGGCGTGCTGGCCGCCGGCAGCGCGCCGGAGCCGGAGTACCACCGGGTGGTCGGCCGCGCCCTCGACGCGCTGGCCGGCCGTACGGGGCTGGACCCGGACCGGACCGCCGTGATCGGCCTCAGCCTGGGCGGCCACTACGCGGCCGTGGCCGCCGCCCACGAGCCGCGGCTGCGCGCCGCCGCCATGGTCAGCGGCCCGTACCGGCTGGACTGGGAGGGCCTGGTCCCGTTCGTCACCGCGACCCTGGCGCAGCGCTGCGGCGGGTACCGGGCGGCCCGCGCCTTCGTCGAGCGGATCGACCTGACCGCCCTCGCGCCGGCGATCACCGTCCCGCTGCTGGTGGTCGAGGGCGGCGAGGACCGCATCCCGGGCGTCACCGCCGCCACCGCCCTCGCCGAGCGCGCCCCGGACGCCGAACTGCTGCTCGTGCCGCACGGCAACCACCTGCTCGGCACCGCCCTGCCGGACTGGCTCCCCGCCACCGCCGACTGGCTCACCGCCCGGCTGACCGGCTGACCGGCTGACCGGCTGACCGGCTCACCGCCCGGCTGACCGAGCCGTTGACCGAGCCGCCGACCGACTCACCACGGCCGACCGGCCGGGCACCCGGTGACCGAGCGAGGCGGCGGCGAACAGCAGGCCGCCGGCCAGGAAGAACGGCTCGTAGCCGAAGGTCGCGAACCGGGCGAGCGCGTCCAGCTCGGCACCCGAGCGGGTGCCGGCGGCCAGCGCGATCCAGTCCGGCACGGACGGCGCGGCGTGCAGCACCAGCAGCGCGGTGGTGCCCCACAGTGCCGTGCCCAGCAGCCGGACCGGCACCCGTGCGCCCCACCGCCGCAGCGGCGCCAGCGCCACCGCGGCGGCCACCGCGCACAACGGGATCGCGATCACGTCGATCACCAGCAGCGGCGTGCTGCTCCACACCGACCGCCCGTCCGGCAGCCCCAGCCGTCCGTCCGCCAGCCAGTACAGATGCACCAGCGCGAAGGCCACGGCCCACCCCGCCGCCGCGTACCCGGCTCCCCGCACCACCCGGTTCCAGCCCGTGTCCCGTGTCGTCTCCATGCCGTCCACGGTCCCGCGCCGCCCCCGCCCGCCGGATCGTCCCCCGGACGGGTCCCCCTCCCCCTCCAGGGGGAACCGGATGGTCGCCCCGAGGGATCGCCAGCATTGTGCAGCTGATGCAGCTAAAATGCAGGCATGACAGCCATCACCATTCGCGAGGTCCCGGACCCGATCCTGGACACCCTCAAGCTGAAGGCCGCGCAGGCCGGAAAGAGCCTCCAGGCCTACCTGCTCGACCTCGTCACCCGGGAGGCGGCCACCCCGTCGCTCGCCGAGATGATGACCAGGCTCGACCGGGAGACCCGAACCGAGGTCAGCACGGCCGACATCCTCTCGGCCATCGACGAGGGCCGGGAGCGCCGGTGACATCCACCGTCGTCGTGGACTGTTCGGCCCTGGTCCGAGTGCTCACCGACCACAGCCCGGTCGGCCACGCCGTACGCGCCCGGCTCCGCGAACTGGACGCGCTCGCGGCCCCGGGTCTGCTCGACTACGAGATCGTCTCGGCCCTGTTCGGAATGGTTCGGGGAGGGAAGCTCACCGGGAAGGAGGCGGAGAAGGCGATCGCCGACTACCGCTCGCTCGCCGTCACCAAGCACGAGACGCTGATCCTCTGGCAGCGGGTTCGGGAGCTCAACCACAACATCAGCGCCTATGACGCCCAGTACGTGGCACTCGCCGAGACCCTCGGTGTGCCGCTGGTCACCAGTGACGCCCGCATCCGGCGCAGCGGCGCGGCCAGGTGCGAGATCGAGGTCTTCGTGTAGTCCGCCGGCGCGGCGGCGGAACGACCCCTGGAAACCGCCCGATCTCGCCGGGGCCTTCTCTGCCTTCACAGGCCGTTGTGGCCGGGGCCGGGTCCGGTCCGCTGCCGGCATCGCCCTCGGTGCCGTCTCCGTGATCGTTGAGGTCGCCCGCCCGGGGCCGTCGCCGGCCTCCTGCGCTGACATCCGCTCACCCCGGAACAGCGGCAGCTTCGTTGGCTGTCGTCAAGAAACGGTGTCGGTGCGCCGTGCGAACCTGTGAGCATCGGCGGGGAGGGAGCACGGCGTTGCCGAAGAGCAGGGTTCGCAGGAAGGCCGGGCAGAAGACTCCGCCCAAGGTCAAACCGGTGGTGGTGTACCACGACATGGCTGTGTACGAGAACTTCGAACGCTGCGCGCCGCGCATATTCGAGGTCCTCCACAAGGCGCAGCAGACCACACCGGGGGCGCCCCGGATGCTGTTCTTCGACGTGCAGGGCCATCGGAACAGCGAGGGCGGCTACGACCACGACGCCTGGGAGATGCTCAAGGACTTCCTGCCCGAAAAGGTGCTCCCCTACCTGACCGAACTCCACACCCCGCTGTACGTGGCGAAGAACCCGCGTCGGCAGAACGATGCGGTCCCGGAGCAACTGCTCGTGGGTTACCCGGAAGGGGAGGAGAAGTCGTTCTGGTACGACATCGACTCCCTGCCGCTGCGCACCCGGGAGACCGAGGAGAGCAGTCGCAGGACCTACCCGTCCAAGCAGTCGATCATGGAGTACCTCGGGATCGCCGAGGAGTGCCTGATCTGCTGGGGCTCACCAGTCGAGCGGGCGCACGTGGTTCCCGCTTCCCTGGGCGGCTCGATGGACGTCCGGAACTTCGCCCTGCTCTGCGTGGAGCACCACCGGCAGGCGCCGGACATCGCCGACGCCGAGGCCTTCTGGGCCTGGGTCGACTATGCCGAACTGCGCGACTCGGGCAGTAAGTGGCAGCGGGCGCCCGAGGAGGTGAAGCGCTGGGTGGAGGCCGGCGGTGGCCGGGTCGAGCCCGTGGACCGCAGTGAGATGGCTTTCCTGGCCGCTGTGGAGTTCGAGCTCCGGCACCTCTACAGGTGGTCCGACGAGGACTTCGCCAAGGTGTCCTGGGCCTTCCTGGAGGAGTACCACCACGTGCTGGACCGTGCGACCGGGCGGCATTTCGGTGTCGACAGGAAGGTTGCCACCCACGCCTGGGCCTACCACGTGGCCATGCTGAGGCTCTCCCGCTCCTGACCCCGATGCGCCGCAACCGAACCGGACAACCCCCGGCGGAGCCGGTACCCGCTCGGTGGTCGGCTCTCCTGAGCCGTTGGCGTACCGGTTGGCGCACGGGACATGAAAACGGCCCCGGAGAGTGATCTCTCCGGGGCTGTTCTGCCTTTTCAGGCGGTTGTGGCCAGGGCCGGGGTCGAACCGGCGACCTTCCGCTTTTCAGGCGGACGCTCGTACCAACTGAGCTACCTGGCCGTACTGCACCGTCTCTTGCGAGACGAGCGATCCCGACGGGACTTGAACCCGCGACCTCCACCTTGACAGGGTGGCGAGCTAACCAACTGCTCCACGGGACCTAGAAGTGGCGAACCACTCAGGGTCTTGCGGTCTTGCGCACTGCACTTTACTACGGTACTGCGTGCCCCCAACGGGATTCGAACCCGTGCTACCGCCTTGAAAGGGCGGCGTCCTGGGCCACTAGACGATGAGGGCTTGCGGCCTGTCCCGCTGTTTCCAGCGTTCGGGGACGTCGAGAAGCATATGGGATGCAGGGCGGATCGCCAAAACGGGTTTCGCCCGGGTGGGGGTGCGGGGTGGGTGGGGCCGGTGGCCGGGGGTCAGGACCAGCCGAGTTCGTCGAGTTCGTGGTCGTCGAAACCGAAGTGGTGGGCGACCTCGTGGATGACGGTGGTGCGGACCTCCTCGACCACCTGCTCGCGGGTATCGCAGTGGCGCAGGGTGGGGCCGCGGTAGATCAGGATGCGGTCGGGCAGGACGCCCGCGTACCACTCGCCGCGCTCGGTGAGCGGGGTGCCCTCGTAGAGCCCGAGGAGCTCCGGGTCGCTCGGGTCGGGCTCGTCCTCGACGAAGACCGCGACGTTGTCCATCATGGCCGCGAGGTGCGGGGGGATCTGGTCGAGGGCGTCGCCGACCAGCGTCTCGAACTCTTCCCGGGTCATCTCCACCGGATCATTGTCCGGTGTCGGATGACGGTGTGCCAGGTGGCGGAGCCCGGTGTTTGATGGGGCTATGACGACCTCGGAGGGCGCCGTGGACGACGCCGCGGGCGGCACCGCGGGCGGCACCGTGGCGCGGGCCCGCCGGCCCGGCCGGCCGCCGGTGCTGCGCGGGCAGGGGCGGGCGGTGGCGGTGGTCGCGGCGGGCGGGGCGATCGGCGCGTCCGCGCGGTACGCGGCCGGGCTCGGCTGGCAGACCGGCCCGACGGCCTTCCCCTGGACGACGTTGCTGGTCAACGTGGTCGGCTGCGCGGTGATCGGGGTGTTCCTGGTGGTGATCACCGAGGGGCGCCAGGCGCATCCGCTGGTGCGGCCGTTCTTCGGCACCGGCGTGCTGGGCGGGTTCACCACCTTCTCGACGTACGCGGTGGACATCCGCCGGCTGCTGGAGGGCGGCCGGACCGGGCCCGCCCTGGCGTACCTGGGGCTGACCCTGGTGGGCGCGCTGCTCGCGGTGTGGGCGGCGGCCGGGCTGACCCGGCGTCTGATCCACCGGGTCGTCCGGCGCGGGGCCGGACGGGGCGCCGCGGAGCGGGTCGGGGGTGTGCGATGAGCCGACTGAGCGGGCCGGCGCTGCGGCTGACCGTGCTGATCGGGGAGAGCGACCGCTGGCACCACCGACCGCTGTACAGCGAGATCGTGCACCGGGCCCGGGAGGCCGGGCTGGCCGGGGCGAGCGTGTTCCGGGGCATCGAGGGGTTCGGGGCCTCGTCGCTGGTGCACACCACGCGGCTGCTGTCGCTGAGCGAGGACCTGCCGGTGGCGGTGGTGATCGTGGACGAGGAGGAGCGGGTGCGGGCGTTCCTGCCGCAGCTGGACGGGATGGTGGCGGAGGGGCTGGTGCTGCTGGACCGCTGCGAGGTGGTCACCTACGCGGGGCGCGGGGCGGAGGAGGGTTCGGGCCGTGGGCCGGGCCGGGAAGCGGGCCCGGGGGAGGCGGCGGAGTGAACTGGCTGCTGGTGGTGGCGGGCGCGGTGGTCGGCGCGCCGCTGCGGTACCTGACCGACCGGGCGGTGCAGTCCCGGCACGACTCGGTGTTCCCGTGGGGGACGTTCACGGTGAACGTGGTCGGCTGCCTGGTCCTCGGGCTGGTGACCGGCGCGGTGGCGGCGGGCGCGGCCTCCGCGAAGGTCCAGCTGCTGCTGGGGACGGGGCTCTGCGGGGCGCTGACCACCTATTCGACCTTCTCGTACGAGACCCTGCGGCTGACCGAGACCGGCGCCGGGCGGTACGCGCTGGCCAACGTGGCCGGCAGCGTGCTGGCCGGGCTGGCCGCGGTCTACGGGGGCGCGGAGCTGGCCTCGGCGCTCTGGGGCTGAGCGCGGACGCCGGAGGGGCGCCGGAGAGGCGCCGAGGGGCGGCGGACGGGCCTTGAGCGGCCCTGAGCGGCCCCGGGACGGCCCTGGACGGCCCCGGGGCGGGCGCCGGAGCGCCGGCCCCGCCGGGCGAGCTTGCGCGCTGCCCGTGTCCCGCCGGGCCGGGCGCGCGTTGGGCACCGAAAGCGGCCGCGCGCGAGTGGGCGGCCCGGGTGGGGCGGTAGAGAGGGACCTCAGTGGCTTCGGTGCGGGCGGCGCGGACGGTGCGGGCGGTACGGGCGGTGCGGGTGCGGCTGGCCGCGGCGCGTCCGGCTCCGGGGCGGGTGGCGGCGGTCCCGCGCTCGCGCGCGGTGCGGGCGGCGGCGCTGCTGACGGTGGCCGGGCTCGGGCTGACCGGGTGCATGTCGGTGGGTCCGGCGGCGGAGGAGAAGCACGGCGTGGCGCCGGTCGGGCAGGCCGGGCCGGCGGTCCGGCCGGGGGCGACGGGCGGGCCCTCGGCCTCGCCGGGCTCGGGGCACCCGGGCGGGGCCTCGGGGCACCCCGAGCGGTCGGGGGGCCTCCAGGGCGACGGCGGGTCGAACGGGGCCTCGTCGACGGCGCCCGGCGAGGCGGCCCCGGGGGCGAACGGCGTGGTGGCCGGGGTGGTCCCGGTGCCGGGGGCGGGCGCTCCCGACGGTGGTCCGGGCGGTGGTTCGGCGGGCGGTACGAACACAAGTCCCGTTCCGCACCCGGGCGGTGGAGCGGGCGGATCCGGCGGCGCGGCGGGCTCCGGCGGTACCGGCGGGGCGGGCGGCGCCGGGGAGGGACGGTCCGGCGGTGGCTCGGCCGGGGGGCCCACGACCACCCCGAGCAGCCGCCCGTCCGGCACGCCCGCGCCGGAGCACAGCTCGCCCGCCGCGACCGTCCCGCCGGCCCCGGACCCGTCCTCCGGCAGCTCCGGTTCCTCGGCACCGAGCCCGCGCGCGGCCGGGCATTAGCGGATTGAGCAGGGCATTTGCCTCCGATCCCCAGGCTCGTCTATGGTGGTAGATCGTTCGTTTGATCCATTTGACTGGCGCCCTATTCCCATCTGGCGCCCTTGGCGCGTTCCGGCGATCCGTGGCTGACCGCATAGAGGCGGTTGTGAAACAGAACCCCGGACTTTGGCGCGTGCCACTTCCGGAAGGTTTTGCATGTCTCTCGTTGACGACGCCCGCTTCGCCATGCCCGCGAACGAGGCCGCCGCCGATGTCACCGACTCCGACGACACCATCGACACCACCGCGGACGAGGTGATCGCCGAGGCCGAGGAGGCCACCGAGGAGGCGGCCGCCGAGCCCACCATCACCTTCGGCGACCTGGGCCTGCACGACGACGTCGTGCGTGCCCTCGCCAAGCGCGGTGTCACCACCCCGTTCCCGATCCAGGCCGCGACCATCCCGGACGCCCTGGCCGGCAAGGACGTGCTGGGCCGTGGCCGCACCGGCTCCGGCAAGACCCTGAGCTTCGGCCTGCCGCTGCTGACCCGCCTCGCCGACGGCGAGCGCACCAAGCCCAAGCACCCGCGCGGCCTGATCCTCGTCCCGACCCGCGAGCTGGCCATGCAGGTCGCCGACGCCCTGGAGCCGTTCGGCTCGGTGCTCGGCCTCAAGCTCAAGGTCGTCTGCGGCGGCACCTCGATGTCGAACCAGATCTACGCGCTGGAGCGCGGTGTCGACGTCCTGGTCGCCACCCCCGGCCGTCTGCGCGACCTGCTGAACCGTGGCAGCGCCAAGCTGGCCGACGTCCGGACCGTCGTGCTCGACGAGGCCGACCAGATGGCCGACATGGGCTTCCTGCCCGAGGTCACCGAGATCCTCGACCAGGTGCCGAGCGGCGGCCAGCGCCTGCTGTTCTCCGCCACCCTGGAGAACGAGATCGACACCCTGGTCAAGCGCTACCTGAAGAACCCGGTCACCCACGAGGTCGACCCGTCGGCCGGCGCGGTCACCACCATGACCCACCACATCCTCGTGGTGAAGCCCAAGGACAAGGCGCCGATCACCAACGCGATCGCCGCCCGCAAGGGCCGCACGATCATCTTCGTCCGCACCCAGATGGGCGCCGACCGTGTCGCCGAGCAGCTCATCGAGGCCGGCGTGAAGGCCGACGCGCTGCACGGCGGCATGACCCAGGGCGCCCGCACCCGCGTCCTCGGCGACTTCAAGGACGGCTACACCAACGTCGTCGTCGCCACCGACGTCGCCGCCCGCGGCATCCACGTCGACGGCATCGACCTGGTCCTCAACGTGGACCCGGCCGGCGACCACAAGGACTACCTGCACCGCTCCGGCCGCACCGCGCGGGCCGGCCGCTCCGGTGCCGTCGTCACCCTGGTGCTGCCGCACCAGCGCCGCGGCGTCTTCCGCCTGATGGAGGACGCGGGCGTGGACGCCTCGCGCCACATCCTCGACCACGCCTTCGACGCGGAGGTCGCCAAGATCACCGGCGCCCGTTCGCTGACCGAGGTCCAGGCCGAGAGCGCCGCCAACATCGCCGGTGCCGCCGAGCGCGAGCTCGCCGACATGACCCGCCAGCTGGAGCGCGCGCAGCGCCGCACCACCGAGCTGCGCGAGGAGGCCGACCGCCTCGCCGCCCGTGCGGCGCGCGAGCGGGCCGAGCTGGGCATCGAGGACGAGGAGCCGGCCGCCGAGGCCGAGTCCGGCGAGGCTTCGGAGACCGTCGTCGAGACCGCCGCCCCGGTGGCCGAGGAGCGCACCCCGGCGTACCGCGAGGCGCGCAACGAGCGTCCGGCGTTCGGGCGTGACCGTGACGACCGCGGCGGCCGTTCCGGCGGCTTCGGCCGTGACCGTGACGACCGCGGTGGCCGTTCCGGTGGCTTCGGTGACCGTGACAACCGTGGCGGTGGCTTCGGTCGTGACCGTGACGACCGCGGTGGCCGTTCCGGCGGCTTCAACCGTGACGACCGTGGCGGCCGTTCCGGTGGCTTCGGTGACCGTGACAACCGTGGTGGCGGCTTCGGTCGTGACCGTGACGACCGCGGTGGCCGTTCCGGCGGCTTCAACCGTGACGACCGTGGCGGCCGTTCCGGTGGCTTCGGTGACCGTGA